>CAZHIK010000503.1:0-6914 GCA_964532635.1 uncultured Enterobacterales bacterium | reverse complement strand
AACCGCGCGCGGAGCGATACATTCGACCCGGTCACTTTCCCTGCGTCGAAAAACTGGCCCTACTCCTGCTTCACCTCGATCTCGAGCCCAAACCCCTCGTAGGCGCTCAGGATCGACCCCAGCTCCTCCCACGAGATCCGCAGCTCGTCCACCAGCACCGCCGGCGGTCCATCGGGCCGCTCTGGGTCCGTGGTCAGCTGGGCGCGGACGAGCCCAGTGAGCAGCTGAAGCCGCCCGTTGTCCGGGTCGCGGACAAGGTCACAGGCGGCCAGGCGAGCACGGATGCGGCTACGCAGCGCGCCGATGGGGGGGGCCAGGCAGGCCTCGTCGTAGCGCTCCACCAGCATCAGCCCCGGCAGCCCGTCCTCCCGTAGCTCGCGGGCGGTCAGGAAGGTCGCCTCCTCACCGCCGAAGACCTCCACCGCGAAGCGGCGCTTCGCGCCCCGGGCGTCCAGGAAGGTCTCCTCGTGGGCGCCCCGACCGGGCTGATTCAGCTCGTCCAGGGCGGCCAGCACCTCGAGGTAGCGCTCACCGTAGCGCTGGGTGGGCTTGTCGGCTTGGTCGGACATGTTGCCTCCGCTGACACGCAGGGTAGCACGCAGATCAAGGGGTGTAGGCCGTGAGTTGCTTGTCGCCGGCGGAGACCAGACCCACACCAGGGGCGTACCAGCCGGTCGAAGGGGGCATCCCCTCCTGCTCGCACTCCACCTCCAGGGCCGTGTAGTCACCGGACGCCAACCGGACCTCCGCTTCCTGCAGCACCTCGTAGTCCAGGCTCACCCAGACCGTGGCCTCGGCTCCGTCCGCGGCGGTCCAGGTCCACTCGCCCTCTGTGGACCACGCGTAGCCCACGCCCACCGTCCGAGGCAGCTGGAGCCAGCCCGGTTGTTCGATCACCATGGAGTCGTCCACCTCGGGGATGGTGTCCTGCTCGTCGGCATACCAGAAGTCGGTCCAGCCCAGATACCACAGCCCCGTTCCGTCACAGCGATACTCGTGCCTCACCTGGACAAGATCCCAGGAGTCATGCTCGTCGGCAGGATCGTCCCGGCCTTGTTCGATGACCACCAGCCCGGTGCTGCGGTCGATCTCCACCACCTCTTCCCACGTCTCGAGCTCCCTCTCCCCGTCGTACACCAAGGCGTACTCCCAGCGAGTCCCCACATCCACGATGCCCGAGTACTCCGGGCACACCGGCGGTCCGAGGTCGCAGCCCGCCATGAGCACCAGCGGCCAGGGTCGCGTCGCCACCCCCCTACTCCGCCGCCGTCCGGAAGGTCAGCAGGTAGGGCACGGCGGCGTTGCCCTGGGTGTCCATGAAGCTCATGTAGTCCGGGTCGTAGTTGAGCCAGATGACGTAGGTGTGCTCGGGCTCGAGGGTGACCGAGCCCACGTTGGTGCGGGCGTCTTCGTACGCCGCACCGCGCAGCTCGGGGAAGGTCGAGGGTGAGATCTGCACCCAGGCCCAGGACTGATCCATCATGTCCTTGCTGAAGGTCACCCGGATCTCGTCGAGGCCAGGGTCCACGGCCTGGTCACCAGCCTGGGGTACCGTGCGGACCACCACGGGGTTGTAGGCCGAGAGGAAGTCCGTGTCGGGCTGGGGCGCGAGCCCGTCTGCGGTGTCGCAGACGTCGGTGTCCTGACACTCGGGACAGCTGGGCGAGGCGCTGCACTCCTGGCTGGGCGTGCACGCGAGCAGGGCGAGTAGAAACAACATGGCGACCTCCCTTGTCAGTGACCGCAGGATACCATCGTTCTGGGGGCGAACGGTGGGACGGACAGCTATGCTGCCCGCGAGGACAGCATGACCCGACAGACCCTCGCCGCCATCGCCGCAACCGCACTGTGGCTGGCCTTCGCGGCGGTGTGCCTGGGCCTGTGGCTCTCCGGCGGCCGCGGGCCGCTGACCAGGGCCAAGCTGCGGCTGGGGGGCTTGCTCCTCGGGCTCACCGCCGTTTCGACCACCGGAACGGCCGGCTGTACCTGCTACGACATGGAGATCCACGACTGGGACAGCTCGGACCCCTGGAACTGCCTCGACGGCCTGGACAACGACGGTGACGGCTGGGTCGACCAGGACGATCCGGACTGCTCGGTCGAGGACGACGAGCTGGGCCTCGGTGACACCCAGTGCAACGACGGAGTCGACAACGACGAGGATGGACTCATCGACGCGCAGGATCCGGACTGCGTCCTCGGCCTGGACGACTCGGAGCACCCCTGATCACCAGCAACGCAGCGCTCGCTACCGCGGCAAAGCCCTGGACCGAAAACCACAAGTCGATGCTATGGTGGGTCGACCACGCCACACGGAGGGACGAACCGTGCAGCCCTGGACCATCACCACCCTGATCCTTCCACTGCTGCTGGCCTGCGGCGACAAGAGCGACGACACCGCCCCGCCCTACGAAGGTGACGAGCCCGGCGAGTGCACCGACGGCGCCGACAACGACCAGGACGGCCTGTTCGACTGCGACGACGAAGGCTGCATCGGCTCGCCCGACTGCGCCGAGGGCGACACCGACACCGACGCAGACTCGGACACCGACACCGACGCAGACAGCGACGCGGACAGCGACGCAGACAGCGACGCAGACAGCGACGCAGACGCAGACGCAGACAGCGACGCCGACACCGACCCGGTGCTCGACCCCGCGGTGCTCATCTTCCCCATCCGGGATCCGGCCTGGCAGTCCGATGGCACCGTCGAGGCCATCGACAGCTCCGGCAGCAGCACCACCTTCGGCTGGAACGACCCCGACGGCGACGGCCGCCCCGTGGGCAAGCTGCTCACACCCCACGAGTACTACTGGTTGGACTACGACTTCTCCTGGGGCAACGCCGACACCGGCTCTTCCTCCACCGGCTCGAGCCGCATGAAGTACACCGCCGTGCCTGGCTCCTACTACATGTTCGGTCCTGGAAGCGGATCCGGTGGCAGCATGACCTACGGAGAGCGCTGGGCCGGCACCGACTACGTGGAGCACCAGGTGTGGGTGGAGTTCGAGGGCGGCCTGACCACCAGCTACGCCGAGAGCCTGCTGGCGCCCTTCGACTACACCACGGTGGCCCTGGTCCGCGAAGACCCGCCCACCTACATCATCGAATCGGATCTGGGCCTGTCGGCGCCCGCGGGCACCCTCGAGATCCTCGAGGGCGAGAGCCGCGTGGTCTTCGCCGAGCCCAACCCCCTGTAGGCACTCATGACTCGTGATCTGGCTACCCCCATCGCCTTGGCCGCCCTGTACCTGGCCTTCGCGACGGTGTGTCTGGCCCTGTGGCTCTCCGGCGGTCGCGGGCCGCTGACCCGGGCCAAGCTACGGCTGGGGGGCTTGATCCTCGGGCTCGCGGGGCTGGGCACTGCGCTGGGGACCAGCTGCAGCTGCTACCGCATGGCACCGCTACCGGACTCCGGCGACTCGCACGCGGACACCGGCGGTGACACCAGCGGAGACTCCGGCGAGGACACCGACACCGACACGGGCCGGCGTGAGAGCCTGTCCACGACCGGCACCTGTCCCGAGCTCGACGAAGTGCTGGCCGCTCCGGCCGGTGAGCACGAGATCCTCTACGAAGGTCACTTCTCCCTCGGCGTGGACCATCTCCAGGACGGCGTGGGCTTCGCCGGAGTGTTCACCGACACCGAGTCCTGGCAGGCCTTCCTCGAGGCCGCGGGGATCGACCACATGGGCCTGCCCGTCGTGGACTTCGACAGCCGCGCCGTCCAGCTGGCCTGGGTCTTCGACGGCACCACCTGCGGCACCCCCGACCCCGAGATCCGCCAGGTGGTGCTGCAAGACGGCACCCGACATCTCGATGTCACCGTCATCGACCACCTGTACGACGACTGCGACATGACCATCGAGGCCGGCGCCATCCACAGCGTGCCCGTGGGGCCCGCGTCGGTGTGTGCGCGGCTGCACCGGCGCTAGGAGGCCCGACGACACCTCCCACAACCGGCGCTATGATACGAGCACACCGGGAGGGTCACGATGACCGAGGACATCGCCGCTGCTGTCGCCTGGGCCTGCGTCTGGGCCGCCTTCGCCCTGGTCTGCCTCGCCGTAGCCCTCACAGGCGGTCGCAGCGGCGGCTTGTTGAGGATCAAGCTGCGCCTGGGCGGGCTGCTGTTGGTCCTGACGCCCCAACTGCTGGGCTGCCCCCCCGACCGCGACTCCGGAATCGCCTGCTACGAGGGCGACACCGACACCGACATGGACACCGACAGCGACAGCGACAGCGACAGCGACGCCGACACCGACACCGACGCCGACGCTGACCCCAACGTCCGCATCAACGAGATCGCCGCGGGTGACGACGGCTGGATCGAGCTGTACAACGCGGACGACCGCGTCTACGACATCAGCCAGGGTTGGATGATCACCAACGCCTGGGAGTCGGGCGTGACGGACTACTACCCCTTCCCCGAAGGCACCGAGATCCAGCCTGGCGAGTTCCTGCTGCTGCAGGCCAACGGCGTCGGCACCGGCCTCGAGCTCGACTTCGTGCTCGACCCCGCCGGCGGCATCGTCACCCTGGTGCTGGTCGACGACTGGTTCATCGCCCAGGATGACTACCCCGCCCTCGAGCCCGGCACGAGCTACGCCCGCAGCCGCGACGGCGGGCTCCCCTGGGAGATCACCGATCAACCCACCCCGGGTGCCTCGAACGAGGTCTCCGAGCAGCCGTGACCCGGCAGACCCTGGCCGCGTTCACACTCGCCTCCCTGTGGCTGGCCTTCGCCGCGGTGTGCGCGGGCCTGTGGCTCTCCGGCGGCCGGGGCCCCCTGACCCGGGCCAAGCTGCGGCTGGGCGGCCTGATCCTCACCATCGCCGGGGTGAGCACCGCCTTGGCGGTCGGCTGCAGCTGCTACGAGCCCATGCGGGTGTACGACAGCGACACCGCGCCACCGGTGCCTCCCTGCGGAGACGGCGCCGACAACGACGGCGACGGCTGGACCGACCTGTCCGACCCCGACTGCAGGTCCGGCGACCGCGAAGAGGGCTTCGGCACCACCGCCTGCAACGACGGCATCGACAACGACCAAGACGGCCAGACCGACAACCAGGACGCAGGCTGCGAGGACGGCGCCGACGACGTCGAGTCGCACTGATCCTGCACGGCCCAGGTTATGGAGTGTCCAGAGCAAAACAAAAAGGAAACGCCATGATCCGCACCCTCACCCTCACCACCCTGCTGGCCTTCACCGCCTGTGACTGCTCGAATTCCGGCCTCGTGGACACCCCGGACACCGAAGCCCCCTGCGACACCGGCTGCCCCGGCCAGGGCCGTGGCGACCTGCTCATCACCTGGAGCCTGCACACCCTCGACGGCCAGCTCAGCTGCGCCGAAGCCGGTGCCGAGGAGGTGCGCGTGGACCACGACTACCAGTCGGGCTGGGTGCGCGACGAGACCTTCCCCTGCGACGATCAGCCCATCCTGCTCGAAGGCCTGCAGGACGGCGAGTGGACGGTCACCCTGAGCACCCCCGAGCCCGAGGTCGAGGGCATCTGGTTCCTGTCCGAGCCCACCACCGTCTACGTCACGAGGCAGGAAGAGGTGCCTCTCACTGTGGAGCTGCACTGTCAGGAGAAGAACCTGGACGACGGCTGCGGGGGCGCACGCTGAGGGCTACCCGTAGTACGCCGGTTCGCCCCCCGGCTTCCACTTGATGTTGCAGCCCACGCTCGGGATCTGGGTGCTGGCCTGCGAGCCCCCAAAGAGCAGCGCATCCAGCGCCCGGCGCAGGTCCACCCCCGTCACCGGCACCCCATTGCCTGGCCGGCTGGCGTCCAGCTGCCCCCGGTACACCAGCCTCTGCTCCCCATCGAACAGGAAGAAGTCCGGCGTACAAGCGGCCTGGTAGGCCTTGGCCACGCTCTGGTCCTCGTCCACCAGGTAGGGGAAGCCGTAGCCGTGGGTCTCGGCCTCGAGCTTAATCTTGGCCGGCGCGTCGTCGGGGTACTTTCCGTAGTCGTTGCTCATGATGCCCACCACGGCGATGCCACGCTCGGCGTACTCGGAAGTCAGCCGGGCGAGCTCCTCGCGCACGTGGATCACGAAGGGACAGTGGTTGCAGATGAACATCACCAGCAGCCCAGGCGCGCCGGCGAAGTCATCGAGCTTCCAGACCTCACCGTCGTAGTCGGCCAGCTCGAAGCCGGGGGCGCGGGTGCCGAGGGGCAGCATGGTGGAGGGGGTGCGAGCCATGGTTCTCTCCTTGGGGGAAGGGAGCAAGCTTGCGCGCGCTCGTGGGCTCGCCAAGGTGGGAGGCTCACAGGATGCGGGCGTCGAAGATCGTCGAACTTTCGTCGATCCGGTTCGACACTTCGACGGTCAGACGGCCGATATCACACCTTCGAACGTGTCCTGAAGCTGGCACGCGACTTGATGAGGTCCTCGGGGGAGGTGCCCATGTCCGTTCTCGGCCATCACATCATGCTCCGCAGCGACGACGACCGCGTGCTCGCCACCAGTGCCGCCCAGCGGCGCGCCCTGGCCGGCGCCATCTACCGGGTCTCCCTCGGCCTCGAGCTGCTCGCCTTCGGCGCCGCCGACAACCACCTGCACCTGGAGACCGCAGGGGATCGGCGCCAGGCGGGCCTGCTGGTGCATCGCGTCCACTGCAGCCTGCGCTGGGCCCTGGGGCTGACCCATCCGTTCGCTCCACCGCGCATCAAGCCCCTGGCCGATCACGGCCACCAGAAGGCCACGTTCCGCTACGTGCTGAACCAACGCAATCGGCACGGCGTGCAGTGCGACCCATACCTCGACGCCTCGAGCCTGCCGGAGCTGCTGGGGCTGCGCGTGCTGGATCCATGCGGCTCGCGCCAGCGCGCCCGTGCCTGCTTCCCGCGCCTGCGACGCCAGGGTCTGTTGCACCACCTCGGCCCCTCCGCGCTCATCCCGGC
>CAZHIK010000502.1:0-6917 GCA_964532635.1 uncultured Enterobacterales bacterium | reverse complement strand
AGATGAAAGGGCAAGCCGCTTTCGCGCGCTTCGCGCACGGTCAACTCCAGCAGCCTGGCATAAAGCTTCGCTGCACCTTCCGCGCCCAGTGCAGGAATCAGGCGGGTCTTGGCCTTGCCCGGTTCGGGCCAAGATCCTGGCTACGGCATCCAACTCTCCGAGGGAGCTTCGTTCTCCGCCGAGCGCTGTACGCTGGATGGAAACAAGGCCAACGGTGTCCTGGCCGTAGGGTTGGGCACCAAAGCCTCCCTCAGGGGCTCCATCGTCCGAGACACCCTTTCCGAAGGGGAGGATGAGCCCGGGATCGGCCTGGAGGTCTACGGGGGGGCTGTGCTCCGGGCCGAAGACTGCACGCTGGACGGAAACTCGGGCCTCGGGATCTCGGCGGACGATCCGGGCACCTGGATTGAGCTCGAGGACACCGTCATCCGGGGCACCCTGCCCGGCGCCAACGGCGAGCGCGGATTCGGCCTCGAGGTCTGGGGTGGGGCCGGGCTCACCGCCGAGCGCTGCACACTGGATGGAAACACGGACGTGGGCGTCCTGGCCCGCGAAGCGGGCACCGAGGTCGTGCTCCGCGACACCGTCGTCCAGGGCACCCTTGCCGACGTGAACGGCCTGTACGGATGTGGCATCGAGATCCTCGATGGAGCCATGCTCACAGCGGAGCGCTGTAGGCTGGCTGGAAACACGACCGTGGGCCTGTTGGCACACGACTCCGGGACCCGGGTCATGCTGCAGGACACAGTCGTCACGGGCACCCAGCCCGACGCCAACGGAGACTACGGTCGCGGCCTCGAGATCCGTGACGGCGCACGGATCAGGGCCGATGGCTGCGTACTGGACGGCAACAGGGAGCTGGGTGTCATGGTCGCCGAGCCCGAAACTCGAGCCGCATTCCTGGGTTCCGTGGTCAGGAACACCCTGCCGAACATGCATGAGGACGGCGGATTTGGCATCCAGGTCAACGAAGGTGCGGCGCTGTCGGCCACAGGCTGCGAACTGGACGGAAACACCGGACTGGGCATCATCGCGGCGCACCCAGGCACACAGGTCACCCTCCTGGACACCGCCGTCCGAAACACCCTGCCCGATGGGAGCGGCAACTTCGGATACGGCATCGAAGTCCAGGAGGGTGCGGTGCTCACTGCGGATGGCTGTGAGCTGGACCAGAACACGGCCGTGGGAGCCCTGGTCCTCGAGTCGGGCACCCGGGCGGAGCTTCGAGACACGAGCATCACGGGGACGACCCACGGATACGGGGAGCGTGGCACCACCGCGCTGGGGCTCAGCGTCCAGCAGGGAGCCTCCGTCACGGCCTCCGGGCTCCTGATCCAGGGCAACGAGGGGCCAGGCCTGATCGCATGGAACGAAGGCTCGAGCCTCTCCTGTCACGACTGCGCTGTGCTCGACAACCAGTTCGCCGGAGCGATGGTGATCTACGCTGGCGCGCTGGAGCTCGAGTCATCCACCATCGCTGGCACACTCCGGAGCGCCAACCTCGATGGGGGTGTGGGGATCTATGCCGCGCAGCAGTGGGGCTCGGGAGAGCCCTCGCTGGTTGTCGACAGCAGCATCCTCACCGACAACCGGCTGGCCGGCCTGCACATCCGCGGGGAAGGTAGCTACACCGTGTGGGGCAACGAGATCTCCAGCAGCACAGCCACACCTCACGGCCCCGCCACCCGCTGCGGCGACGGGATCCGCGCCACGCACACCTCGGCCTGGAACGGCTCGACCGGCCTGCTGATCCAGGACAACGAGTTCGTCGACAACCAGGGCGCGGGTCTCTTCCTCGACGACGGCCATGCGGCGCTCGATGGCAACTCATGGTCCGACAACGAGCCCGATCTGCTGCTCCAAGGGGACGCCTGCCTCGCACCCCGCGAGGAGTACACCACGGTGGCCGACCGCGACATCTGCCCCGACTGGTACCAGCCAGGGTGCCCCCTGGAGTTCGCGCTGAACATGGAGGTCACCGAGCTACCCGACGAGAGCAGCCGCGCGCCGAGGCTCACCCCCATGCCGACTCCGCACCCGGCGCCACTCCTCCAGCTTCCCGTCCGCGGGGCGGGTGCGCTGTGACGCCCCGACGGTCGCCACCTCCGCTCTTCATCGCGGTCACAGCTCTCCTCGCTGCATGTGTCGGCAATCCCTCCGAGACGACGGATACCGGCGAAGTTCCTCAATGCGCCGAGGGCCACCTCCCCGACCGCGGCAGCTGTGTCCCCGAGGCCTGCGGTGCCGGCGCCTGGGGGGCGCTCGAGGTGGATGCGTCCACGGTCTACGTGGACATCGCCACCGAAGCCGGTGGCGACGGCACAGAAGAGCGGCCCCTGACCACCATCCAGGCCGGGCTCGACCTGGCGGGCAGCCGCGGCGGCGGGACGGTGGCCGTGGCGGCGGGGAGCTACCCAGAGACGCTCGAGATGACCGCCGACCTGGCCGGGGTGCACCTGGCGGGGCGCTGCAAGGAACTCGTGATCCTGGACGCAAGCGTGGGGGATGACAGCACGCCGGGGATCGACATCAACACGGAGAACGCCGAGCTGACCGTATCGGGGGTAGCGGTCACGGGCTCGAACCACGTTGGGATCTTCGTCCGCGAGGGGGCCCTGCGGCTGCTGGACACCACGGTCCGGGACAGCGCCTACGTGGGCATCGCCGCGACCAGCGCCAGCCTCACCTCCTCCACGAGCGTCCAGCTGCAGGGCTGCACGCTGGAGGACAACACGGCGGTGGGCCTGGCCGCTGCGGACACGGGCACCCTGGTCACACTCGCGGACACCACCATCCAGGGCACCCTGCCCGACGCGAGCGGCAACCTCGGCTACGCCGCCGAGGTGTACCGGGGCGCCGAGCTCCGGACCGAGGGCTGCCTGCTCGATGACAACGGCATCGTGGGGGTGCTGGTCTACGATCCGGACAGCCGGGCCGAGCTGCTGGAGACCACCATCCGAGGCACCCAGCCCAACGGGAGCGGGGTGTACGGCTACGGCATCGACGTCTACGGGGGAGCCGAGCTGACGGCCGAGGGCTGCCTGCTGGAGGAAAACCGGGCCGTGGGGGTGCTGGCCTTCGACCCGGGCACCGAGGTCACCCTGCTGGACACCACCATCCGCGACACCCTGCCCGAAGCCAGCGGGGAATATGGACTGGGCATCCAGGTCTACGAGGGCGCTTCGCTCCGGGCCGAGGGCTGCGTGCTGGAAGGAAACACGAACCTGGGCGTGGGCGCCGCCAGGTCGGGCACCGAGCTCACCCTCGTGGACAGCATCATCCGAGGCACCCTGCCTGGCGAGGGCGACGAGCAGGGAGGGATCGGGCTCCAGATCCACGACGGCGCCGTGCTCGCCGCGGAAGGCTGCCGCCTCGAGGAGAACACGAACGTGGGCATCGTGGTCTTCGATCCGGACACCCGGGTCACCCTCCTCGACACCGTCGTTCAGGGCACCCTGCCCAACGCGAGCGCGCAGGGCGGCTTCGGCATCGATGTCTACGGTGGTGCCGCGCTCACCGCCGAGGCCTGCGAGCTGACAGGCAACACGAACGTAGGCGTCGTGGCCTTCGATCCGGGCACCGAGGTGGTGCTGCTGGACAGCGTGGTCCAGGCAACCCTCCCCAACGCCAGCGGACAAGGCGGCTTCGGAATCCAGGTCAGTGGCGGCGCGGCGCTCAGCGCTGAAGGCTGCGAACTCAGCCACAACCAGAACGTGGGCGTCCTGGCGGCCGAGGCCGCCACCCTGTCCGAGCTGCAGGATGTGTCCATCACCCACACGACCACGGGCTTCGGCGAGCTCGGTGCCACCGGCATCGGACTCATCGCACAGGGGGGAGCCGCGGTCACAGCCTCCGCTCTGCTGGCCCAGGGCAACGAGGGTCCGGGCCTGTCCGCACGCTCGGGCGCCGAGCTGGTCTGCACCGGCTGCTTCCTGCTCGACAACCAGTTCGCCGGAGCGGTGGTGGTGGACAGCGGCACGCTGGAGCTCGACTCGACCACCATCTCCGGCACCGGCCGAAGCGTGAACCTCGATGGCGGCGTGGGGATCTTCGCGGCGCAGCAGTGGGACTGGGGCCCACCTTCCCTGCTCGTGAGCGACAGCACCATCGCGGACAACCTGCTGGCCGGCATCCACCTGTTGGGCGACGGCAGCTACACCATCGAGGGCAACGACATCTCGGGCAGCACAGCGACCACCCACGGCAGCGGCACCCGCTGCGGCGACGGGATCTACGCTGCGACCACCGCGGCCTGGGACGGCTCCACCGGCCTGCTGCTCGAGGCCAACCGCCTCTCGGGCAACCAGGGCGCGGGCCTGTTCCTCGACGACGGCCACGCCGAGATCTCCGGCAACACTTGGGGCGGCAACACCCCCGACCTGCTGCTGCAGGGTCAGGCCTGCCTGGCACCGCGAGAGTCCTACACCGCTGTGCCCGACTCCGAGATCTGCCCAGCCTGGGACCGCCCCACCTGCCCGCTGGAGTACGTCCTGAACATGGAGATCGCCGATCTCCTGGACCCGGCCGAGCGATGACCTCTCGAAGCACTCTCCTTCTCGGCCTCGCAGGCGCTGTGTCTCTCCTCGGCTGCGGGGAAGACCCGACGGCCGCGAAGGACACCGGCGAGCCCCCGGACTGCGAGCCGGGCTACCTCCCCGACCGAGGCAGCTGTGTGCCCGAGGCCTGCGGTGCTGGGGCCTGGGGAGCTCTGGAGGTGGATGAGTCCACGGTCTTCGTGGACATCGGGGCCGAAGCCGGGGGGGACGGCAGCGAAGGAGGCCCCCTCACGTCCATCCAGGCCGGACTCGACCTCGCCGGCAGCCGCGGCGGCGGGATGGTGGCTGTGGCGGCGGGGAGCTACCCGGAGACCCTGGAGATGACGACCGACCATGCCGGCGTGCGCTTGGCGGGGCGGTGTAGGGAGCTGGTGATCCTGGATGCGAGCGTGGGGGATGCGAGCACGTCGGGGATCGAGGTCGCCTCAGGGCATGGGGAGGTAGAGGTGTCCGGGGTGG
This sequence comes from uncultured Enterobacterales bacterium, assembly GCA_964532635.1. GTDB lineage: Bacteria > Myxococcota_A > UBA796 > UBA796 > JAFGLY01 > CALDOK01. The sequence goes on along the minus strand of CAZHIK010000502.1, from coordinate 1,902 downwards.
CGGTGGTGGAGGCAAGCTACTTCGGGGTACTCATCAGATCGGGGATCGTACTGCTGATGGACGCGAAGGTGGAAGCGAGCGCCTACGTGGGGCTCACCGTCCTCCGCGGGAGCGTCGCTGCACCGAGCAGCGTGACGGTGCAGGGCTGCACGCTGGAGAGCAATACATACGTCGGCGTCGCAGCCATCGAATCGGGTACCCAGGTCGAACTCCTGGACACCACTATCCGTGACACCTCGCCCGACGGGGACGGGGAGGGCGGGATCGGCGTCGCTGCCTACGGTGGCGCTGTGCTCGAGGTGGAAGGTTGCGAGCTGGATAGAAGCTCATCCGCGGGAGTCGTGGCCCTGGAGCCAGGCACCCGGATCGCGCTCCTGGACACCATCATCCGGGACACCTTTCCCGACAGAAATGGGAACTTCGGGCAGGGCATCGATGTGGGCGAGGGTGCAATGCTCACAGCAGAGAGCTGCGTCCTGAACGGAAACACCATGCAGGGCGTTGAGGGCAGCGATCCCACCACCCGGATCGAACTCCGGAACACCACCATCCGAGGCACCAAGCCCCATGGGAGCGGTGAAGCCGGGTACGGCATCGATGTCTACGACGGCGCAGCGCTGGTGGCCGAAGGCTGCGTGCTGACCGGAAACACCTCCGCGGGAGTCCTGGTTGGCGAGCCAGGCACCTGGGCCGAACTCCAGGACACCACCGTCCGGAACACCCAGCCCGACGGGAACGGGGAGAACGGGATCGGCATCGCCGTCTACGGGGGCGGCGCACTCTCGACAGAGGGATGTGAGCTGGACGGAAACAGGTCCGTGGGGGTCCTGGCCGAAGCGTGGGGCACCCGGGTCGAACTCCAGGACACCACCATCCGGGGCATCTTGCTCAACGGGGATGGAGACGAAGGGTTCGGCATCCAGGTCCACGGCTGTGCCGCACTCACGGCCCGAGGCTGCGAACTGGCAGGAAACTCGACCCTGGGAGTCGTGGCCTACGATCCAGGCACCCACGTCGAACTCCAGGACACCACCGTGCGGGGCACCCTACCCGATAGGGACGGGGAGTTCGGCTTCGGCATCCAGGTCAGCAGAGGGGCCACACTCACGGCCGAACGTTGCGATCTGCGTGAAAACTCGACCGCAGGAGTCATGGCGCTGGAGCCAGGAACCCAGGTCGCACTCGTGGACACCGCGGTGAGACACACGCTGCCGAATGAAGACGGGGAGAGAGGGTTCGGCATCGTGGTCCAAGGGGGAGCCGCGCTCGAAATCCAGGGGTGCGAGTTGGACGGAAACACCACCATTGCCGTCCTGGCCTATGATTCAGGCACCCTGGTCGATCTTCGGGACTCGACCATCTCTCGGACGGTCGCAGCATCCAGCAAGCAGGGCGCCACAGCCCTCGGGCTCGCAGCCCAACGGAGCGCCACCGTCACCGCCTCCGAGCTCCTGGCGCAGGGAAACGAGGGGCCGGGGCTCTATGCGCTCGGCGCGGAGACCCGGCTCACCTGCGCCGACTGCTCTCTCCTCGACAACCAGTTCGCAGCAGCCGTGGTGATCGACCACGGCACGCTGGAGCTGACTACATCCACCATCTCCGGCACTCGCCAGAACGCCGACCTCGACGGTGGGGTGGGGATCTACGCGGCACAGCAGTGGGACGGGGGGCCGCCATCGTTGCTCATCCAAGACAGCACCATCGCCGACAACCGGCTGACCGGACTCCACCTCGCTGGTGAGGGCAGCTACACCATCACAGGCAGCGAAATCTCAGGCAGCACGGGGACTCCCCACGGCACCACCACCCGCTGCGGAGACGGGATCTATGCCGCGAGCACGGCCGCATGGGACGGCTCCACCGGCCTGTCGATCGAAGACAGCCACATCTCGAGTAATCAAG
>CAZHIK010000501.1:3362-6930 GCA_964532635.1 uncultured Enterobacterales bacterium | reverse complement strand
GGCCAGAAAGGTCAGCGCGTTCAGATCGATGGGGCCCGCCACGCCCACCTCGTTCACCTGCCCGTTGTCGGGATTGACCGTGTACAGCGTGGTGAAGCTGACGGCGTACATGATGCCGTCGGTGTCGATGGCCACGTCGGTGATGTCGGTGATGGGGAGCCCCGAGCTGTCCACGAAGGCGCCCACCCGCACGTGGCTGTAGGGTGACTCAGGCTCGACGCTGAAGAGGGTGTTGGAGGTGTGAGCGTACAGCGGCTCCTCGGCCGCAGGGGGCTGGCCGGTCTCGTCGATGGGAGGATCGGAGTCGGGCGGATCGCCGGTGTCCTGCGGAGGCTCGGAGTCGGGCGGATCACCCGTGTCCTTCGGCCCCGTGTCGACGTCGACCAGCGGATCGTCCGTGTCACGACCGAGGTCGTACTCGGTGCACGCCGGGGTGACGAGCAGAGTGGCGAGCAGCAGGGCGTATGTGCGCATGGAGACCTCCCGAAGCTGCCTAGTAGAGGCCCTTGCGCTTGCAGAGTTGGGCCTCGAGGGTCTGCACGGCCGCCTGGTCCAGGCCGATGCGGGCGGCGGCGTGGTACAGGTGGCCGCGATCCTGTTCGCTGGCGGGTCCAAAGGCGTAGGCGGACTCGAGCAACTGCCCGATGACGTGCTCCTGGGCCAGGCGGGCCGCGTGGGCCACCTGGGACTGGCTGAGGCGCAGCCCATGGGCGAAGGCCTGCAGCCGCGCCTGCTCGTTGGCCTCGAGCTCCTCGTCCGCAAACGCCACCGCGTAGGCCAACATGAGCAGGGTCTCGCGCACCTGGCCGGAGGTCTCCCCCAGCTCCCCGGGATTCAGCGGAGGGCGCTGCAGCAGCTGCTCGATGCTGCCCAGCTCTTCGCCGCCGAAGGCGGAGAACAGCTCCCGCTCTTCGGGGGCGATGTGCCCGTCGGCGCCCGCGATCTCGGCCAGCATGCGCGCCAGCACGGCCCGGTCCCAACGCTCGGTGATCTGCACGCCGCCGATGGCCAGTGCGAAGCCCGAGGCAGGCGCAGCGGGCGGCCCGGCGTCACTGTGCACCAACCCGTTGCGGGCGCTGTCCCACACGAACTCGTTCTGCACCCGCAGGTAGGCCTCGACGATGGCGGCCTGGCGGTCCCCGCTGCTGTAGTGGGTGGCGCTGCCGCCGGTGCGCGTGCCCATGGTGGCTTCGGACAGCACACCAGAGGCGGTGCGGCCCACGATGCCGTGGCCGAGCACCGAGCGCACGGCGCTGAACAAGGACGAGCGCAGGCTCCACATGGCGTTTCGCTTGAACGAGCTAGCCGCCCGCCCGGCCATGCCCTGCCGCACCGTGGCCGAGGACTGCACCTGCTTGCCACTGACGGGGCACTGGAACACCACATCCATGCGATTGCCGGTGAGCTGCTGCTGGGCCACGAGGGGAGCGATCTGGCGATAGTCGATGGACATGGGGGGCTCCGGGGGGAGTAGGGAAGGAGGCTCTATCAAGAATCTGGCGGCTGCCACCGCCGGCCCCCCTCTCCCGACGCTTCGCGCCACGCTCCGTGCGTCAGGCCCTCGGCCTGCCTGCCCACCTTCGGTTTCCCTGGGGGGAGAGGGACCTGGGTGTTCACACCCGATCGCAGGAGCGAAGCGAGCGTCGCGAACGTGGCGGTGTTTCTGGAAGAAACAACCCGCAGCGAGGAGGGGCCTGCTGCACACCACCAGTGCCGTCCGAGCGAGGACGTTTCTGTAGGAAACAAACCCACGGTCCAGCACGAGTAGCGTCGCCTTTGACGGGGCGGAGAGCGACGAGCGACGACGAGGAGCCCAGAGGGCTCGGCGGGGACTGCACCGGAGAGGCTAGCGCCGCACCACCGGACATCACACGATATCGCGTCGCTCAGGAAGCAGAGCCCAACCGAGCCGGGCCCGGCGGGCGATGAGGAGGAGCGAGGAACGACACCGAGAAGGCCCCGAATACTTCAAAGACCGCTCAGCGCACCCAGATGCTCACCCCGCTCGCACAGGCGCCCGCCCCGAAGACGTCGGGCTGGTCCTGACAGATGGGACAGGTGGCCGCGTCACCGTCCTGGCCCGAGCCCCAGGGCAGGACCTTCCACTGGTTGCCGCCGCCGTTCGAGCAGCCGATGCCCCAGTGTCCACTCTCGGAGTGGGAGCAGGAGAAGGACCCCTCGGCCCACAGCGAGCCCGTCGAGTAGTAGTAGCTGCCCTCCACCACCTGGTAGCTGGCCCAGTCCCAGATCAGGTCGGTGGTGGGCGAGATGTACCAGGCGCTGCCCTTGCTGTAGAGGTACTCCCGGGTCGCCGTGGACAGCTCCGACAGGTAGACGTCGCGGGCCTGGGTCCAGCCGCCCCCGTCGATGTCCATCTCGCAGAGCACCTCGATGGCGGTACCCGACGCCGCCGGGTCGACCCAGTAGCTGCCGTCGGAGGCCGCAGGCCGGGCCGCCAGGATGGTCGCGCAGTCCGTGGCCGCGCAGGCCTCCGCATCACCCGCCACCGCGCTGTCCTCATCCACCGTGCCGTCGCAGTCCTCGTCCACGCCGTCGCAGGTCTCGCTAGCGTCGGGGTTGATGTCGGCGTCGCCGTCGTCGCAGTCCGAGTCGTCGTCGGTGTAGCCGCTGGGTTCGCTGCAGGCGGTGGTACCGCTGGACGCGTCGCCGTAGCCGTCGAGATCCGCGTCCAGCCACCACGTGTCCGCATCGACCTCGTCGCCGTCGTCGGTGACGCCGTCGCAGTCGCTATCGACGCTGTCGCAGTACTCGTCGGCGCCGGGGTACACCGCGGCGTCGCTGTCGTCGCAGTCGCTGCTGTCCAGCAGGTAGTACGTGCCGATGGCGCACCAGGAGCCCGCGAAGGCCCCGCCAAAGCCGTCACTGTCGAGGTCCTCGTACTGGTCGATGGTGTCCAGGGCGTCGTCCTCGTCCACCGTGCCGTCGCAGTCCTCGTCCACGCCGTTGCAGTACTCGTCCGCGCCCGGGTACACCGCCGCGTCCGTGTCGTCGCAGTCGCTGTCGTCGGCCGTGCTTCCTGCGGGCACCGAGCAGGCCAGGCTGCCGCTGGAGGCGTCGCCGTAGCCATCGGCGTCGGCGTCGGCGTACCAGGTGCTGCGGTCCAGCTCGTCACCGTCGTCGGTGGCGCCGTCGCAGTCGCTGTCCACGCTGTCGCAGTACTCGTCGGCGCCGGGGAACACCGAGGCGTCGCTGTCGTCGCAGTCGCTGCTGTCGAGCACATAGGCCGAGAGCTGGTAGCACCAGGAGCCCGCCAGGGCGCCGCCGTAGCCGTCACCGTCGTTGTCCTCGTACTGGTCCAGGGTGTCCAGCGCGTCCTCGTCTTCGTCGATGGTGCCATCGCAGTCATCGTCCACGCCATTGCAGTACTCGTCGGCCCCCGGGTACACCGTGGCGTCGCTATCATCACAGTCGGTGTGGTCCAGCACGTAGCCCGAGGACACGGTGCACCAGGAGCCCGCCAGCGCGCCGCCGAAGCCGTCGAAGTCCAGGTCCTCGTACTGATCGATGGTGTCCAGGGCGTCGTCCTCGTCCACCGTGCCGTCGCAGT
>CAZHIK010000501.1:0-3262 GCA_964532635.1 uncultured Enterobacterales bacterium | reverse complement strand
TCGTACTGATCGATGGTGTCCAGGGCGTCGTCCTCGTCCACCGTGCCGTCGCAGTCGTCGTCCACGCCGTTGCAGTACTCGTCGGCCCCCGGGAACACCGCGGCGTCGGCGTCGTCGCAGTCGGTGCTGTCGAACACGTAGCCACTCATGCTCATGCAGGTGGTCACGCTCGAGGCCGCGTTGCCGTACGCGTCGGCGTCGGCGTCCTCGTACCAGGTGTCGGCGTCCAGGGCGTAGTCATCGTCCACCGTGCCGTTGCAGTCCCGGTCCACGCCGTCGCAGTACTCGTCGGCCCCGGGATGGGTGTCGGCGTCCGTGTCGTCGCAGTCGCTGCTGTCGAGCACGTAGGCCGAGAGCTGGTAGCACCAGGAGCCCGCCAACGCGCCACCGTAGCCGTCGCCATCGTTGTCCTCGTACTGGTCGAGGGTGTCCAAGGCATGGTCCTCGTCGATCTCGCCGTCGCAGTCGTCGTCCACGTGGTTGCAGTACTCGTCGGCCCCCGGGTACACCGCGGCGTCCGCGTCGTCGCAGTCGCTGCTGTCGAGCAGGTAGCCGGTGCCAATGGCGCACCACGAACCCGCGAAGGCGCCGCCGAAGCCATCCCCGTCGAGGTCATCGTACTGGTCGATGGTATCCAGAGCGTCGTCCTCGTCGATCTCACCGTCGCAGTCGTCGTCCACTTCGTTGCAGTACTCGTCGGCCCCCGGGTGCACCGCGGCGTCCGCGTCGTCGCAGTCGCTGGCTTCGTCCACGAAGCCTGTGGGGGGCTCGCAGGCCAGGGCGCTGCTGTCGGCGTCGCCGAAGCCGTCCCCGTCCGTGTCCGCGTACCAGGTGCCGGCGTCCGCCGCGCCGTCTTCGTCCACCTCGCCGTCGCAGTCGTTGTCCACCCCGTCGCAGGACTCCTCGGCGCCAGGATTCACCGAAGCCTCGTCGTCGTCGCAGTCCTCGGTGCTGTCCCAGCCGTCGCCGTCCAGGTCCACGACCTGTGGCCCCGTGTCCACGACCTTGGGCTCCCCCGAGTCCTCGGTCCGACAGCCAACGATCAGCAGGGTGATGAGTGCGAGCGAGCGCATGAGGGCCTCCCGGGTGGGGCCATCATACGATCGAGGCGAACAACGCGCGGGATCAGAACACGAAGTGCAGGGTCAACCCCACCGCCGACAGGCCCGCGAGGCCCCAGGTGGCCGCAGCGTAGCCCTGCTGGCGGGCGTAGATCGCGTCGAGCTCCGCCTGGGTGGACTGCTCGCGCATCACGTCGTCTTGCGCGCGGGCCATGTAGGCCGCCCCTCCGGCCAGGACCGCTGCGCTTCCGCCCACCACCAGGGAGCCGACACGGAGGCCACGGCGGTCGCGCTGGATGATGGGGTCGGGATCAACCGCCGCTGCGACGGCATCTTCGCGCGCCACCTCGAGCTCCGTGAGCACCATGGTGGGCTCATCGGCCATCACCCGCACGAGAGCAGCGAACTCCATTTCGTCCGCACTCTGCCCAATCTGCACCAGGTGGAGGCCCTCGAGGGCGGGGGCCGGGAAGGACACCAGCTCGCCGTCCAGGGCCGTGACGCGGCTGCCGGGATCCGGGTGGAGCTGGATGCTGCCTTCGCCCAGCCACAGCTCGGCGGCCGCCTTGTACTGGATGGAGGGCTTGATGCCGTAGTCGACGGGCCAGGGGTCAGGGGCGAGCATGGACGCGGAGCGGAAGGAGACCGCGGCCGCCCGCACGTCACCATCCTTGGTCTCGCGGGCCCCCTGGGCCAGCCAGAAGCGCACCAAGAGGACCTTGTCCACAACCGGACCACAAGAGAAGGCCACCTCGGCATCGCGCAGCGCCACGATGGCGTCGCTGATGCGATCCTCGAGCACGGCCTGCTCGGCCAGCGCCACGAACTCTTCGGCGTCGTCACAGCCCGCCTGGGCAGGCGCCACCACCGCCACCGCCAGCAGGAGGCCGATCACAAGGCACCTCCGCCGTCACTCTGGCCGTCATCCCCCACCACCAGCGGCGGACCCCACGGGCCGTCCGCGAACAGCTCTTCGCGCTCCTTCTCGGAGTAGCCCGCCCGGCTGCCGTAGTAGACGTAGGAGGACAGCTCGAAGCTGGCGCCGCTGTAGAACGAGGCGAACAGCAGATCCAGCCAGCCGTCTGCGTCGAAGTCCGCGATGGTCACCGTGCGAGCACCGACGGTGGGCAACGCCGTGGTGCCGGAAGAGGAGAACCCGTCCTTGGAGCCCCAGTAGACCAGCGAGTTCGTGCTGGTGCCGTGCTCGCCGTAGTAGTTGGCGAAGACGATGTCGGGCCACTCGTCCTGGTCGAGGTCGGCGATGGCTACGGACTCGGCGCCGTAGGTGGGCAAAGCGGTGGACTCCTTGCCCGTGATGCCGTCCTTGGAGCCCCAGTACACCGCGCTGTCCACCTGACTGGTGCTGTTGGAGGAGTAGTTGGCCACCACCAGGTCGAGCCAGCCATCCTTGTCCAGATCCGCCACGGCCAGATCGTTGGCCCCATACGCCTTCAGCTCGACGACATCGCTGTCGCTGTAGCCCGCCTTGGAGCCACGGTGGATGGAGACCATCACCTCGTAGTCGTAGGCTCCCTTCGGATCGGGCTGGTAGACGTAGTTGGCCAGCACGACCTCTTCGTAGCCGTCCTCGTCGAAGTCGGCGGTGATGCCGTTCACCGCGCCCCAGCTGGGCAAGGTGGAGAGGTCGTCGTCGGAAAACTCGCCGTCGCGGTTCCAGTACACCGAGCTGCGTGTCTCGAAGCCGCGGATGGAGACGTAGCTGACGAAGACCAGATCCTCCCATCCGTTGCCGTCCAGGTCGCTCACCAGCACCCGGTAGCTGCCGTTGGTGGGCAGACCGGACACGGCGCTCGAGGAAAAGCCGAGGGCGCTGCCCCAGTAGACCAGCCCCTGGCCGCTGGTGGAGCCCGAGGCGATGATCAGCTCTGGGTAGCCGTCCTGGTCGAGATCGGCGGATGTGGCATCCAGGGCCGAGGTCGTGGGCACCGAGTAGCGGTCGCCTTCGAACAAGCCGTCGGCCGAGCCCTGGTAGATCCAGGCCTCGAGGTTGCCGTCCACACCGTCGTAGTAGTTGACCAGGGCCAGGTCCATCCAGCCATCGCGGTCGAAGTCCTCGGACACGGCCGCGATCGAGCCGGTGGCCTCGAGGACCTGATGCGGGGAAGAGCCGAAGGTCCCTCCGGTGCCGAACCACAGCGGGGTATCGGCAGCGTATTCGAGCTCCGAGTCGTCGCGCTGCG
>CAZHIK010000500.1:0-6959 GCA_964532635.1 uncultured Enterobacterales bacterium | reverse complement strand
CCTCCGACGTCTTCCTCCACGACGAGCTGCTCTGCTCCGTGGTGCCCTATCAGTCCGAGTCTCTGCTGCTGGACGAGTGCGCTCCGCTCACCGATGACGAGCTCCTCCGCTTCGCCCAGTGGATCACCGGCACCTCCGCCTTCCTGCTCCACCAGGGCGTGCGTCTGCAGCGGCTCACCGCCTCGAACTTCCTGCTCACCGCCGACAACGAGCTCCGCTTCTACGACCTGGCGGTGTCCAGCGCCCAAGAAGAGCCCATCGCCCCGAGCGACCAGGGCGAGATGGTCCAGCAGATCGTCATGCTGCTGCGGCGCTTCGTGGCGGTCGACTGCGTGCCCTTCTGGGACTTCATCGAGCATGCCGAGTCCGGGGCCTTCCCCGACGTCCCCAGCTTCGGCGAAGCCCTGCAGGATCTCTTCCCCAACCTCTCCGCCGACCGCAAGCCCTTCCCCGGTGCCGCCCTCACCGACGTGGGCCTGTGCCGCGACCTGAACGAAGACAACTGGAACTGGGCCGAGCTGGCCCCCGACATCCACCTCTTCGTGGTGGCCGACGGCATGGGTGGCCACGCCTCGGGCGAAGTCGCCTCCGAGCTGGCCTCCCGCACCATCTGCCGCGTGGCCAAGGATCGCATCGTCTCCAGCCCCGAACTCACGGTCGAGGTCCTCGAGAACATCCTCGACGAAGCGGTCCAGGCCGCCAACAACACGGTCAAGGAGATCGCCGAGCGTCGGGGCAACGACATGGGCACCACCCTGGTGGCGCTGCTGCTCATCGAAGGCCGCCTGGCCCTGCTCGCCAACGTGGGCGACTCCCGCGGCTACCTGCTGCGCGACAAGGTCCTCCACCAGGTCACTCGCGACCACTCCCTGGTCGCCCGCATGGTGGAACAGAACCGCATCACCCCCGAAGAAGCTCGCAACCACCCCCACAGCAACATCCTGCTGCGCACCGTGGGCACCGAGCGCAACGTCGAGATCGACATCTTCTCGGTCGAGGTGGAAGAAGGCGACCGCGTGCTGCTGTGCTCCGACGGCCTCTGGGGCGAGGTCGACGACGAAGACATCGAGGCCATCCTCAACCACTACCAGGATCAACGGGTCATCAGCCGCGAGCTGATCCGTGCTGCCCACCACGGCGGCGGCAAGGACAACATCACCCTCATCCTGGTCGACAACGACCCCAGCCTCTACGTCTCCAACTGAGCTGGGCTCTCCGCGCCTACTCCGTGGTCTCGGCGGTCAAGGCCTGCAGCTGAGCGCTGAGGGTAGCCTCGAGTTCCATCATGGACGGGGCGCCGGCGGAGAAGACGATGCCGTCGGAGTCCACCAGGACGATCATGGGGGTGTCGCGGACACCGTAGCGCTCCGCCACGATCTTGTGGTTGTCGCGCAGCACCGGGTAGTCCAGCTTGAGGCTCGCGACCCAGTCTGCCACCTCGGGCTCGGGGTCGATGGAGATGGCCAGGAAGCGGATGCCCTGGCTGCGGTAGCGCTTGGCCAGGGTGTTGATGGGGCGCAGGCCCTCACCTCCACTGGCGCGATTGAAGAAGTAGATCACCACTCCCTCGGCGGGGTGGGCTGGCTGGATGCCCACCAGCTCGCCCAGGGTGATCATGCGCTGACGCACCATCTCCATGGCGGCGTCCTCGTTCATCGCCTCGAGGCTGAACGCGCGCGCGGGCGCGCCCACGGTGAGGGGCTCTTGTCCCTGGACCACGCCCGTCGAAAGGGCCAACATCAGCGTAACGGCAGCCAGCATGGACAACCCTCCTGCGCGTATACTCGAAGGACGGGACCGGGCGGCAGGGCGCCGGACCTGGCCCGACTCTACCCGTCCACCACGCAGTGAGCAACACGCAGACAATGTCCTCACCTTCCGCTTTCATCCCCATCCTCCCGCTGGCCCGCCGCTGTCACGAGGCCGGGGGCCGGGCCTTGCTCGTGGGCGGTGCGGTTCGGGACCTGCTCCTCGAGCGCCACGGGCTGGCCCCCGAGGGGGCCTCCAGAGGCCGTGAGCCCCTCGATCTGGACGTCGAGGTCCACGGCCTCGAGGCCGAGTCGCTCGAGGCCATCCTGGCGAAGCTGGGGCCGGTCAACCTGGTGGGCAAGGCCTTCTCGGTCTGGCGCACCCGACTCGCCGGCGTGGATGTGGACGTGAGCCTGCCGCGGCGGGACAACCGCGTGCGGCCGGGCCACCGCGGCATCAGAGCGGTGGGTGACCCGCATCTCGGCTTGGTGGAGGCGGCACGCCGCCGCGATCTGACCATCAACGCCATCGCCTATGACCCGCTGAGCGGTGAGCTCGTGGACCCCTTCAACGGCGAGGCCGACCTCCTGCAGCGCCGCCTGCGTGCGGTGGACCCCATCACCTTCACCGAGGATCCCCTTCGGGCCCTGCGCGTGCCTCAGTTCGCGGCCCGCTTCCGCTTCGACGTGGACCCTGCGCTGCAGGCGCTGTGTGCCACCGTGCCCGTCCAGGAGCTTCCACCGGAGCGCATCCACGGTGAGCTGCGCAAGCTGCTCATGCTGCCCCAGGAGCCCTCCTGGGGTCTGCGCGTAGGCGTGGAGGCCGAGCTCTGGCACCGGGTCCACCCGGCCCTCGAGCTGAGCGACTGGGGGCCCGTGTACGCGGCCGTCGACCGCGCCGTGCCCCTGCGCGATTCCATGGCGGCTCGACCCGGCCGCGCCCGTGCGGCCCGCGCACATACAGGCCGTGCCCATACAGGCCGTGCCCATACAGGCCGTGCCCATACAGGCCGTGCCGAGACCCTGATGCTCTGCGCCCTGCTCCATCGTGTCCCACCCGCGGCCCTGGGAGGGCTGCTGGATCGGCTGGACGTTCACAGCGCAGGGGGCTTTTCGATGCGGCGGGCGCTGCTGCCAGCCCTCGCCCGCGCCCCTGGGCTCGAGGCTCCCCTCGATGACGGCCAGCTGCGCCTCCTTGCCCGCGAGGCCCAGCCCACCGGCGGGCTGCGGCTGTGGCTCGCGGTGGCCCTTGCCCTCGGTCGAGACTGCGCGGTGGCGGCGGCGCGCGCAGAGGAGCTGGGGGTGGGCCTCGCGGCCCCCGATCCCCTCGTCCGTGGTCGCCACTTGCGGGAGCTGGGCATGGTTCCGGGGCCCGCCATGGGGCAGGTGCTCGAGCGTCTCTACGTGCGTCAGCTGCGAGAGGGCATCCAGCAGCGGGAGCTGCTGCTCCGCGACGTGAAGCCCTGAGTCGGTTGGCCGCCCTGTCGCCCGCCAGGGTATGAGCAGGTCTTCAACGCCCTCGGGACCGCCATGCTCTGTGCTGCCACCGTCGCTGCCCTCGTCCTGCCAGTCCTGCTCCTCGTCCCGGCCGGGGCGCAGCAGCCCGAGCTCGCCGAGCCGGCCGCGTCCTCGTCGGCGTCCGCGCCCGCCGCCGTCGATGGGCTCGAGCTGAGCGCGGATCTGCGGTCTGCCTACCTGTCTGGCCGCAAGGTGCTCATCACCCTGCGCGCCAGCAACACGGGCAGCCAGCCCCTCGAGATGCCCCGGCTGGACATGCGACCCCACCTGGTGTCCTTCGAGCTGATCAACGCCGCCGGCAAGAAGACAACCCGCCGCAACGCCGCCCCAGAGGTCGACGAGGACCTCCGCTGGGTCATCCCCGTCCGCGGCAGCCGCCAGGTCACCCTCGAGGTGCCCTTCGGAGGCGCCCTCGAGCCCGGGCGCTACCAGCTCGCCATCGGGGTCGACCTGGGTGAGCAGGTCCTCGAGCTGGGCCCCGCCTCCGTGCTCCTCGAGCGTCCTGCGCCGGCGGCGGCCGACGTCACCGATGCCGGCAAGTCCACCATCAGCTGGCAGGTGCCCTGGGTCCACGCGGGGAGCGAGGGCCACGAGCTGTACCTCCACAGCGCCCCGGGCAAGCGCCCCGACGCCCGCGGCTACGAGTGGCACCTCACCGACCTCGACCAGCCCGTCGAGCCCCTGCTGGCCCAGGGCCGCACCGCCGACGGTGCCAACCGCCACATCTACTGGCGGACTGCAGAGCAGGATCTCGCCTACGCCCGCCTCGAGGAGCGCAAGCTGCGCCACGATCCGCGCCGGATCTCCCTGCCGTACCCACGCTGGGAGCTGCTCGCACGGGCTGGCGGAGACGCCTCGGGCGGGCTGCACCTTCCCGTCTGGGTCCCGGCCCCCTCCGGTGACGACGGCGAGGTGCGCGTGGTCAGCATCGACGACCGCGGCCAGCCGGTGTTCCGGCGTGTCGCTGCCATGAGCGCCAAGCCCCAGGCCGTCAGCTGGGTCGATAGCGCCGGGCGCCTGCGCCTGCTGCTCCACCACGGTGGGATGCTCGACTTCTACACCCTCGACACCACCACCGGCGACGACCGGCCTGCCTCGGGGCTGCGCCTGCTGCCCCAGACCGTGCGCGCCGACGAGGTCCAGTTGCTGGCCCGGCCCGTGCCCCCCGAGCGCTCGCCGGTCCCGGGGGCCATCGTGTCGGACCGCATCGCGGGCTTCATCGACCAGCGGCTGGTGGCCATGAGCCCGCCCCCGGTGCTGGGTGTGCGCTTCGGCACGCTCCCCGACACCCCCGACGAGGCGGGCGGTACCGCCATCTTCGCGTGGATGGGAGACCCAGGAGTGGAGCCCTTGGGTCTCTCCGGTGTCTGGCTGAGCGTCAAGGGTCGGGTCATCGCCACTGTCCCTGGTGTCGCCCTGCCCGCGGGTCACCGCATCGCCGCCGTGCTGCCTCGGGGCTACCAGCCCTGGGTGCTCCACAGCATCGACCGCCGCGGTGTCAGCTGGGCACGCTCCGCGGCCTGGGAGGCCCCGGTGGAGCTGGGCGCCCTGGGCCCCCACGACGCGCTGCGCCTCGACGCTCAGGGCCGGCTGTGGCTGGTGCGCCTGGTGGACGGCCAGGGTGTTGTCGTGGAGCCGGTGCAGGCCTCCGAGCGCGCCGAGCCCGAGCCCACTCCTGAGCCCGCCCCCTGAAGCGACGAGGCCACCCTGACGGGTGGCCCTGGTGCAGCGCGGAGCGGAGGGCTATTCCCAGATGGGATCGCCGCACATGTGCGGGTTGGCCGTGCAGTAGTTGTACATGTCGTTGTCGCAGTAGGCCTGCTCGAGCTCGTCGAAGTCTTCGCGGACCGAGGACTGGACCGTCTCGCCTTCGACCCACACGTCGCGGGACTCGTAGCGCAGCGTGCACTCGTCGATGTTGCGGCAGCCGCCGTCGTACACCGCGGTGGCGAAGGACAGGATGCTGTCGTCGATGGGCAGGGAGAAGGTCTTGAGCAGCACCGTGTACTCGATGCCCTCGCGGCCTTCGGTGTCGATCTCGCAGTACTCGGAGTTGGCCTTGCCGGCGTAGGCCGGGGTGTCGCCGTAGTAGTCGACGTTCTCGCACAGGTTGTAGACGAGCTCGACGGTGTTGCCGAGGCTGTCGGTGTACTGGCCGTAGAAGTCTCCAAGCTCGATGCCCGGTGAGCCGGTGTAGGTGGCGGAGAAGCCGGCCTTCATGTCCAGGTCGCCATCGTCCAGGTAGTTGTCCGGGTAGTAGTAGGTCTCGGACGGGCTCTGGGTGGCCACGGAGCTGTTCCAGAACACGGCTTCGGGATCCACGACGATGCAGACCTTGTCGCCGGTGCCCTGGAAGGTGAAGGTGGCGCCGGAGGCGTCACCGGGCTCGGGGGCGCCGATGTGGGCGTAGGTGATGTACTCGTGCCGGCTGGTGGAGTCGTCCCACTCGTCGTCGGTGAGCACGGGGAGCTCACCCAGCTCGAGCACGGGCTCGACACCTTCGGTGGGCTGGGGGACCAGGTAGGCGCCGGTGCGGTCGCAGGCGGTCAGCGCGAGCGGCAGGATCAGGATGATGTTGCGCATGGTTCGCTCCCTCAGCAGCCCGTGGCCGGACAGTCGAGCACCAGCAGGGGCTCGTCGTCCTTGGTGGACATGATGTGCGCATCCCGCACGATCCAGTCACCCTCGTTGATGTAGAGGCTGGGGTAGTTGAGGATGTCGTGGTGGTGCCCGCCAGCGCTGAAGCTCAGGTTGTAGTCGTTGCGGGCGTTGCCGTAGAGGTCGTCGTTGCAGGTGGAGAAGGTGAAGTCCAGGGAGGGGTTGTCGATGAAGCCCCAGATGGCCATGCCCTCGGTCCAGACCGTGTGGCGCATGGTGAAGCTGCCCACGAAGTCACCCTCGTAGTCGGCGGCCAGCTCGTGGTCGGCGGTGATCTGCTCGAAGTCCAGCGCCGGGATCAGCTCGCCGGCCTCGTCTTCTTCGATGGCCAGGAAGCCGAACTCGACCAGCTCGGTGAAGTAGTAGTAGTCCAGGCAGTACTGCTCGTAGTAGTCGGGGGACTCCACCAGGTTGCCGAAGGGGTCGATGACCGGGTCGTCGGACCACGAGAAGTACTCGATGATCTTCTCGAAGCTCTCGAAGCGGCCGGTGGTGACCTTGCAGGCGACTTCTTCGAAGCAGGCGAAGTCGAAGCGCCCGATGCTGGTGCCGCCGTAGGGGTAGGTGTCTCCCGGGTAGGCCACGTCGATGACCGGGCCCATCTCGGGGTGGGGGTAGGGGAAGTCCAGGGTGCGGACCGAGGGGTAGGCACCCAGGAACACCGGACCCAGGAAGCGGATGTCGGTGAGCTCGGTCTCGACCCCGTCGATCTCCACCACCTTGGTGGCGGCTTCCTTGGGGATGATCACCCGGCCGGAGATGTCGACCTCGGGGAGGTTCTCTTCGAAGCCGCAGGCGGAGGCGCCGAGCGCGAGGAGCAGGAGCGGAAGGTTGCGCATCGTGGTTCCCCTTAGAAGTGGTACCGGACGCCCAGGCTGAGGCTGAGCGGGTTCTGGCGCGAGGCGATGACCCAGCGGTTCTGGGCGTAGACGTAGGAGGTGTACCGGCTGTCGGCCTGCATGTTGTTGGTGAGGTTGGACAGCATCACCGTGCCCTCGAGCTCACCCTTGCGGACCGGGATGGCCTGGCTGATCT
>CAZHIK010000499.1:0-6967 GCA_964532635.1 uncultured Enterobacterales bacterium | reverse complement strand
GCCTCCTGCGGGTTGCCCACCACTCGTAGGCAGAGGGTGTACAGCGCGTTGAGGTGGGGCCGGCTGCGGGTGTCGAAGGCGTCGGCGCTGCCCCCGACGAAGGCCGCGCGGGCCTTCTCACGCCGGCCGGGCCCGACAGCGGGGCCGGCGCCTCCGCCTCTGGGAACCACGACCCTGTGCTCGCCGCTGATGACCATGCAGCCATCATACAGCGACACGCCTGCAGAGAGCACGTTCGTCACGGCCTCTGGGGGACGTGAGCCCCGAGCGAGGGGCGGAGCCGAGGCTCCGTGGCTTGGTGAGTGAAGGAATGCCGCGGGGTGAAACACCGTCGTAGGGGCGGCACGGCCTCGCTCGGGGCTCACTGTGCAATACGGGGCAGGGGTGGACTCGGATACGCGAAATTCCCGACCCGTGACAACCCGAAGGGCTCGGTGCCTGGGACCGACATTTCGCTGCCGTCAGGAGGACAGACCCGATAAAATGCAAAAGATGAAAGTGCGCACATGGACATGGGTCACGCTAGCCGTCGCCTGCCAACCCGGCGCGCCAGCACTCGAGCTGGTCGAGCCCGGGCTGCTCTGCGACGAGCAGGGCGGAGTGAACCTGCGCCTCGAGGGCAGCGCCCTGGAGCCCGCGGCCCAACGGATCCTGGATGACGAGCCCGGCCTGCTGCTGCCGAGCCTGCGCTTCGAGCCCCGCGGGGGGAGCACCGCCGACTCGCCCGCCACCACCGACCGGGTCGTGGAGGTCGATCCCTCGCGCATCACCTGGGTGGCACCCGACGCGGTCGAGGTACGGATCGACGGAGCCACGGGCCTCGAGCCAGGCAGCTGGGACATCGTGGTGAGCACTCGCACGGGCCACGAGATCCGCGCGGAAGGGGGCCTGACCGTGCTGGACCCACCCACCCTGCATGCGGCCGCCCCCAACCGTGTCTGCCACGAAGCCGAGGCGGTCCAGCTCGAGCTCCAGGGAGAAGGCTTCCTGCTGCTCGCCAGCGGCGCGCAGCCCATCGTCACCGTGGGCTCCATCGACGCCACGGTCGGCTCCGGGCTCGACTGCGCCCCCCTCGCGGGCTCGGTCGAGGGCCAGCTGTGCTCAGGGCTGGAGCTGGAGCTCGCCCCCGGCTCCCTCGCCCTGGGCGGCATCGAGCTTTCCCTGACCAACCCCTCACCGGCAGCCTGCGGCAGCACAGCTCCCCTGGCCCTCGACGTGGTCATGCCCCCGGCGATCGACAGCATCGAGCCGGCCGTGGTCTGCGACACCGGCGGCGTGGTCACTGTTCACGGCGGCCCCTTCACCGAGGGCACCAGCGTCGATCTCGGCGCGGTCCTCGTCGATGGGATCACCGTACTCGCTGCCGACACGATCGAGATCGAGATCGCAGGCGACGGCCCCCTGGGCCCGGTGGACCTCACGCTCCTGGATCCCAGCGGCTGCACCGTTCAGCTCCCCGAGGCCTTCGCGCTGGTCAGCCAACCCCAAGTCTTCCACGTCAGCCCCCCAGTGGTCCCCGCCGGCCGCGCAATGACGGTGACCGCCCTGCTGGCGGACGTCAACGACACCATCAGCGACGTGTGGCTGGCACACGTGGTCAGCGGCGAAGAGCGCGCCATTGGCTGGACGTGGTCCTCCGAGGCCCCGAGCGAGCTGGAGATCGAGCTACCGGCAGACCTGTCCTCCGGCACCTGGCAGGTGGGGCTCGAGCAGGCCGAGGGCTGCACGGGCATCCTGGCCGCCGGCTTCGAGGTCGCCAGCCAAGCCACCGTCGCCCTGGCTGCGGCGGATCCTCCCCACGCCTGGATCTTCGACCACACCGCGATGGACATCACCACCAGCGCTCCCCTCCCCGCAGGCAGCGTGGGCTTCGAGGAGGTCCCCGGGGTCTACCTGATCGGTCCCGAGGGCCAGGACCGCAGCGAGGCCCTGCTGGCCGTGCGCTACCACGACGAACAGCGCATCACCGCCGTCGTCCCCCCCCAGCTCGAGCCCGGCAGCTACGAGCTGCTGGTGGTCAACCCAGACGGCGCCTACGGCACCCTGGCCGACGCCGTCACCGTGGGATGGGAAGCGGCCCCGACCATCGACTCCATCTCACCGGCCACACTCGAGAAATCCAGCGACCAGACCCTGTGGATCCACGGGTCCAACTTCCGAGACCCCGTCGTGAACCTCAGCTGCCTCGAAGACCTCGACACCACCGAGACGGCGGCGGTGGTCGAGGAGTCCAGCTACGGAGGCATCACCGCCAGCCTGTCCACCCGCGGCTTCAACCAGGCGCTGTGCGTGGTCGAGGTGACCAACGCCGATGGCACCCAAGCGCGCTGGTCGGCCATCTCCATCACCAACCCCGCGCAGAACCTGTTCCCCTTCGAGCAAGGCCCCGAGCTGACCCAGGCTCGACGCGCCCTGGCCGCGGCCGCGGGACGCACCACCTCGATGGACCGCTGGGTGTACGCCATGGGCGGCGATCAGGGCGACAGCAGCTCTGCCCTGGACAGCGTGGAGGCCGCCGCGGTGGACGCCTACGGCGCCATGGAAGCCTGGTCGCCCCTCCCCGATCCCCTGCCCAATCCCCTCACCCTCGCCGGGGCCACCACCATCGGGCAGTTCGTCTACCTGCTGGGTGGCCACGACGGCACCAGCCCGGTCGCTACGGTCCACCGCGCGATGGTCCTCGATCCCCTGGACGTGCCCTGGCTCGAAGAGATCTCCCTGGTCAGTGACGAGGAAGACGGCCTGCAGGCCGGCCGCTGGACCTACAGGGTGAGCGCGCTGTTCGACAGCAGCCACGCCGCCAACCCCGACGGCGAGAGCCTGGCCGGTGAGCCGGTCAACATCACCCTGCCGACCTCCGAGCGGGGCTGGCTCCCCACCATCTGCTGGCAACAGGTCGACGACGCTGTCGGCTACCGCGTCTACCGCAGCGCCGAGCCCGACGCGTCAAGCGCCTCCGTAGCCTGGCTGGCCGACGCGGACGCTACGCTCTGCTTCCAAGACACGGGGGATGAGGTCGACCTGGATCTCGAGCCGCTCCCGGAGGGCTCCCTGGGCAGCTGGTCCGAGGTGGCTGAGCTGGACACCGCCCGCCGCGCCCCCTGCGTCGCGGCGGCGAGGGATCAAGCCCCGGATCCCGAGCTCTTCCACCTCTACGTGGCCGGTGGGATGGCCAATGACGGCTCCCTGCTGGACAGCATCGAGCGACTGGACGTCACCGTCGAGTCCCAGCGCGTCCAGGCCGTGGACCATGCCGGCACCTTGGACGTCACGCTCTCAGAGGCCCGTTGGCAGTGCCGCGGCTACACCGTGGACGACAGCCTCCACAGCGTCGTCGAGGACGAGGCCTGGGTGTTCTTCGCCGGGGGGCTCGACGAGCGCGACGCCACGGGCACGGTGGACCGGGGCCAGGTCGGCATCTACGGCGAGCTCGACGACTGGGGCACGGCCCGCTCCATGTCCCCCGCCCGTGCCGGCTTCGCGCACGCCAGCGCCAGCGACTTCCTCTACGCCTTCGGCGGCCAGCAGGGCTCCCCCTCCTCCACAGGCACATCGGCGGAGCTGGAGCTGGACAGCGCGCTCGACATCCGGAACTGGAACAGCCTGGGCGACGGCCTTCAGACCGAGCGCCTGCTGCCAGGCTCAGCACAGGAGTCCGCCGTCATCTTCGTGCTCGGCGGACAGACCAGCTCCCAGGACGCGACCACCTCCACCGAG
Organism: uncultured Enterobacterales bacterium; assembly: GCA_964532635.1. Lineage (GTDB taxonomy): Bacteria > Myxococcota_A > UBA796 > UBA796 > JAFGLY01 > CALDOK01. Next base: position 3,250 of record CAZHIK010000499.1, on the reverse strand, counting down.
TGCACCCACTACTGATGCTCAATCCCCTCCCCACATGCCTGATGCTGCTCGCGGCCTCCGCGCCGAGGGTCTGGGCCGATGAGCCCGCCCAGGACGAGGAAGAGGAGCACAACGACACCGAGGAGCGCGAGCTCGACAGCTTCGAGCCCCTCGCCGAGCAGGCCGAGCCCCAGGGCCCCTACCACCACCCGCTCTCTCCCTTCGCCAGCCTGAGCGCAAGCGCCTGCCTCCCGATCACGGATCTCGACATCGGAGCCCACGGCGGTCTCGCGGTGGGCGCCTGGCTCCCCTGGATCGGGGGTCGCCTGCTCCCGGCCGCCGAGCTGGGCTTCGCCTCGGCAGGCAGCTCGGGGCGCATCGAAGACGAGCGCCTGCCCGACGGCGAGGCCTACACCTGGGATCTGGCCCTGCGCCAGCTCGAGCTGGGCGGGAGCTTGCGGATGCGAGCGCTCCGCGGTGACGCGCGCCTAGGCCCGGAGCTCACCGTGGCCGCCCACGCGGTGCGGGTCCACCACCTGCTCGAGGGGCGCATCGGCTCGAGCGCCACCGAACCCATCCACGAGCTGGGCTGGCACCCGGGCTGGCGAGCCACCGCGGGGGTCGCCATCGACCTCGGCGCCGGCTGGCTCACCATCGATCTCGGCTACCGCTCCGTTCCTCTGAGCAGTGTCATCGCTGGCGACACCAGCCTGGAGGGCCTGGTGGCAGGCCTGGGCTTCAGGGGCACCCCATGACGCCGCTCACCCCCGCCGTGTTGCTGCTCTCCGTGCTGGGCTGCTCGGACTACAGCCTCGAGCCCATGCCCGAGATCCCGCCCGACGCCGAGCCGGACATCGAGGTCGTGCCAGGCAGCCTGGACTTCGGCTCCGGCCTGGCCGGCGACCAGACCACCCGAGCGCTGTACGTACGCAACCTGGGCCTGGCCACGCTGTCCGTGGACCCCATCGACTTCGAGGGCTCCGGCGCCTTCACCCTGCTCGACGATCCTGGAGACTTCACCCTCCAGGCCTCCGAGGAGTTCGCCCTGACCGTGGTCTTCGAGCCCACCGAGCCCAGCTCGGCGGAGGCCACCCTCACCGTCAGCTCCAACGACCCCGACACCCCCGAGATCGAGGTCCCACTCATCGGCGAAGGCCTGGCCCCCCAGCTCGAGATCACGCCCGCCAGCCACGACTTCGGCGAGGTCCTGGTGCCCTGCGAGCAGTCCCTCGAGCTCACCCTTCAGAACGTGGGCAACACGAACCTCGAGGTCCAGGACCTGGAGCAGCTCGGAGACACCCAGCTGCAGCTACACGAGCTTCCCTCCTTGCCCTTCACCCTGGTGCCCGGCGAAGTGGCCACCACCACCCTGATCCTGCTCCCGGACGAGCCCGGTGGGATCGATGGATGGCTCGAAGCCAGCTCCACCGATCCGCGCGGGGTGATCAGCGCCACTCAACAAGCCTCCATCACCTGGGCCGGAGAGACCATCGACAGCTTCGAGGTGCCCCTGGATCCCCCCGTCGACATCCTCTTCGCCGTGGACCGCTCCGGCTCCATGGACGACGACGCCGAGCACCTGGGCCAGGCCTTCGACGACTTCATCGACACCATCGCAGCCGAGACCGGCGGCTGGCACATCGGGGTGATCACCTACGACCACGCCTGCTTCGAGCATGGCGTCCTGAACGCCGACACCCCCGATGTCGCCGAGCGCTTCGCCGAGGCAGTCACCCTGGGCAGCGACGACGAGATCGTGCTGGACGAGCAGCTGTTCCAGCTCGTGGATCGCGCCCTGCAGCAGACCGCCTCGGGCGCCTGCAACGAGGGCCTCCTGCGCGACGGCGCCATGCTGCACGTCATCGTGGTCAGTGACGAGCCCGAGCGCTCCCACGAGACCGCGAGCGCCTGGACCTGGGACTACTGGCTCGAGCGCTACCAGGCCTGGGTCCTCGGCTCGAGCCTGCTGAAGCTCTCCGGTGTGGTGGATGTGGACGACTGCAACGAAGGCGCCGAGGGCTACCTCGAGGCGATCGAGGCCACAGGCGGCGAGGCCCTGTCCATCTGCGACGCCGACTGGGCCGAACACGCCGTGACCCTCGCCGAGGCGTCCACCGACTTCCTCTTCGTCTTCGAGCTGTCGGCCACCCCCGACGAAGCCTCCATCGAGGTGGAGATCGATGGCGTCGTCACCACCGACGGCTGGAGCTACGACGACGCCAGCAACATGGTGGTGTTCGATGAAGACCTGGCCAACAGCGTACCCGCTGGCACCGCGGTGACCATCAGCTACGGGATCTCCAGCAGCTGCGAGTGATCAGGGGTTGCCGTCGCACATCGAGCCGTCGCCCTCGGGGCTCTGCAGCGTGCCATCGCCGCAGCAGTAGCGGGTGGAGGGCTTGCCCCCGGTCTTGCCGGCACAGTCCGCTGCGCAGCTGTGGCAGTCCTCGCCCGCGTCACAGGTGCCGTTGCCGCAGTCGCTCACCGTCCCACCCCAGGGCTGGGCAGGGGACGCGACGCTCCAGTCGGCCACGCTGTCGGTATCGACCGCTGGGTCGCTACGCTCGATGGAGTCACCGATGGGAGCGGTGATGGACCAGCCGGTGGCGAAGCCCTCCCAGGCCACGTAGTCGGCCTCGACGCCGCCGTCGTACAGCGTCAGCTCGTCGCCGGTGTTGTTGAGGCTGAGGCTCAGCCCCTCGATGTCGGGGGTCAGGCCGTGCAGGGCCGTGAAGCCCGCGGCGTCCCGCGCCACGCTCACAAAGTCGCCGGCCGGCACGCTGTAGCCCGAGGGGAAGGACCAGCTGGCCGCGCCATCGGCCAGCCCCCAGCCGTCCAGGGAGATGTCGGCGTCGGTGGGGTTGAACAGATCGACGAACTCCTCGAGGGCGTCGTCTCCCGGGGTGTCGTAGGCCACCTGGGCGATCACCAGGCTGGCGGGACCCTCGGCGCAGTCGGTGTCGCTGGCGTCGTCGTAGCCGTCGCAGTCGTCGTCCTGGCCGTTGTCGCAGATCTCGGCCACCGGCTCCACCGCGCCCACGCAGGCACCCCAGGCGCCGCCCGAGCAGGTCTCCAAGCCGTAGCTGCAGACACCCACGTCGGTAGAGCCGCAGCTGCGGGTGTCCGAGTCGCTGCACTCGGCGACGTCGTTGATGGTGTAGGCGCTGCCGTCGGAGATCACCGACAGCTGTCCGTCCAGATCGGTGCGCCAGACCGTGGCGCCCACGTCGGCCAGCCGCGCCAGGGCGGCGTCCTCGGGGTGGCCGTAGCC
>CAZHIK010000498.1:0-6968 GCA_964532635.1 uncultured Enterobacterales bacterium | reverse complement strand
GAGCGAGCCCGCGGCCTGGAGCAGGGCGGCCGCCAGCAGGCCGGGCACCACGGCCAGGCCCATGGCCCGGAACAGCACCAGCATGGAAGCCAGGAAGAAGCCCACCTGCACCCCGGCCACGGCGGTGTTGAGGGCGAGCTGGCCAGCACCGAGTCCCCGGCCCGCGTCGGCCAAGCGCGACAGCAGGCCCGGGCGCGGCGTGTCCGACGCTTCGGCGGCACGACGGTACAGCACCCGCAGGGCCACCACCAGCGCGGCCGTGGCCATGGTCGCCGCGGCGGTGATCAGGCCGAGATCGCGCAGGGCGGCGTCGAGCTGGATCTCCGTGGCCCCCGCTGCCCAGGCTTGACCCTGGGCCACCAGCAGGCCCAGCAAGGCCAACCCGAACACCAGGGCCTCGAGCACCGAGGCGACCCCCACCGCGGTCACCGCGGCTGCGGTGCTGCTCCGAAGCTCACTGCGCAGCAGCCCCACCGCCAGCAGGTCTCCGGCCCGCAGCGGAACGACGGTGTTGGCCAGTCCAGCGGTGTAGCCGATCCCCATCACCGCCCAGAGGGAGCACGGGCCCCAGGCTCGCAGCGCCAGCCACAGCCGCAGCTCGTGGAGCGAGACCGCCACGGCCTTGAGTGGGATGACCAGCAGCAGCCAGACCGGATCCACCAGGGCGAAGGCCTCGCGCAGCTGGGACCACTCGGCGTGGTGCAGCAGCACCGCCAGCACCACGACCGAGCCCACCACCTGCAGCAGCAGGCGAGTCCAGCGGCGCTGGGGCTGGGCGCTCATCGATCATCCGCCTTTGGCAGGGGGAGTCCCTCGCGCTCGCAGACGTCCCGCAGGCGCTGCAGGGACCAGGGCTTGTCGAAGTCGTACAGCTCGGACCAGCTGGAGGCCAGCAGGGCCAGCACCGAGTGCGCCTGGGGATCGGCGGTGGAGGGCATCCCGGCCGCCGCGGCCTCGAGGTTCGGCGTGGCCAGCTTCAGTGTGGTGAAGCTGCGCAGGTCCGCCGGGCGGAGGGTGATGGGCGCCAGGCCCTCCACCAGGATGCGGTCCCGCGCGCGGTTGATGCGGCGCTCACCCACTTGATTGAGCACCCCCATGTACTTCTGGAACAGCACCCACTCGTTGAGCAGGAAGCCGATCTCCTCGGGCTCCAGGGCGCGCCAGAAGACCACCGGGTGCTCGAGAGACAGGAAGCGTCCCAGCATGAAGGAGCCCGCCGTGAAGCCGCTGAGGCCCGCGGCGCGGCAGCGCCTCACCGCGGCCCGGTGGAAGGCGGCTCGGCGCTCCGGCGTGAGCAGGTCGTAGACCCGGGCCTGCTCGAGATGGGAGCCCAGCTCCGAGCGCAGCACCTCGTCCAGGTAGCCGTCGGGGGACGCGTCGAAGTAGGCGTTGACCAGCTGGGCCGCCTTGCGGGGGTCGTCGCGCAGGTCGGAGCGCACCAGGCGTAGCAGGTCCTCGAGCCCCATCAGCTGGTCGACCCGGAGGTTCTGGGCCAGCTCGCGGTACTGCCCCAGGGCTCGCTTCAAGCGTGGGTAGAGGCGAGCCTCGCCCTCGGTCAGCCGGAGCCGCTCGCCCTGGCGATAGCGCTCGAAGCGGGCGGGCACGAAGGCTGCCCGGCCCCGGAACACGTTTCCGCGGCGGCTGGACAGGGTGATCCAGTCCCCCTCGCACAGCTCCATGCCCTCTGGATTGACCAGGCGGCCGTCCTGTAGGCGCACCCCCTGGCGCTCGAGGTCCAGGAAGGCGGGGATGCCGTAGCCCCGGCAGCTGGTGACCACGTGAATGGCGGCGGGCGTGACACTCAGGATGGCGTCCAGCTCGCTCATCACGATGGTGTCCTCGGGCCCGAAGGCGGTCCTGCACAGGCAGACCTGCTCGCCCCGCTTCTTGGCCTGCAGGGCTCGCTCCGACGAGAAGAAGATCCGGCAGCTGACGGCCATGCGGGGCAGCACGGACACCCCGCTGGCGAACAGCTCCAGGCGCTCCAGGGCGTTGGGATCGATGGTGGCGCTGGAGACCTGGTGCAGGTGCTCCGGGCGTACGAGATCGAGCACTCGCCGGGCGGGGATGATGCCCTCGTCGTACAGGGCCAGGGCGGCCACCAGTGCGGCCCGGCCGGTGGTCTCGGTGGTGTTGAGCTGCAGCAGAGCGAAGAAGTGGCAGCGGTGGGTGCTGGATGCCCCCAGCTCGATGGTCACGGGGGCCTGCTGGTGGCGCTCGAGGGCCGCCAGGCGAGGCAGGAAGTGGTAGACCGCGGGGAAGCTGCGCTCGAGGGCCTCGGGCTGGTCGAAGGCGGTCTCCTGGGCGGCCAGGCTGCCCGTCATGATCTCCTCGCCGAAGATGTCGCGGATGGCCTCGATCTCCCGGCCCAGGCCCGTGCGAGGGTGGCGGCTGTAGAGCACCCCCGGGTAGCTCTGCTCACTCCCCACGGTGTGGATCATCTGCTGGAAGATGAGCGCGGGGTAGTGCTCCTTGCCCCGCATGAAGGTGAGCAGCAGGTCGCGACGCTCCCGGAAGTAGGCGTAGGCCTGCTCGGCGCAGAAGCGCACCTGGTAGCGGGCGTCGTCCAGCAGCCGGGGGTCCCGGGCCTGGATGGCTCGCTCGAGCTGGGCGACGGCCCGGGCCTGGGCCACGGGGGACGACAGGGACGACAGGCGATCCAGGTCGTCGTCCTCGGCGCCGGGCTGCAGCAGCCGGTACAGGGTTCGCAGCTGGTTGGCGCGGGTCTTGAGGGTGGCCCGCTGGCCCAGGGTCTCCTCGAGGCGCCCCACCACGGCGCGGGTGACGCCCAGGTTGAGGTAGGTGGGCATGAACCCCGGGATGTACATGGGGCCAGCGCAGCGCAGGGCGAGGATCAGCGGGCGCCCGGGGTCCCCGAGGCGGCGCTGGGTGAGCTGCTCGAGGTTGCTCAGGCAGGCCTCGAGCCAGCCTTCCCGCTCGGCGGGCTCGAGGGGGAAGGCGTCTGCGGTGAGCACCGAGAAGTCGGGCACCGGGTAGCCCAGCTTGGTGAGGGACAGCAGCACCGAGCCCTTGTGGCTGACCTGGTGAGGGGTCCAGGACTGGGCCGAGGCCGAGGGCACCACGAACTCGCTCTCGGTCAGGGGGGCCTCGAGCTGCGCCGCGCGTCCCCGGAACCATGCACGGAAGCGGCGGTCCAGGCGCGAGGCGGCCGGCCGGATGCCTCGGCGGGCCTGCAGGATGTCCAGCAGGTGGCGCTGGGCTGCGTCGTGGTCGGGCTGACACAGGAAGGGCAGGTCCACGTCCCGCACCCGCAGCAGCTGCCAGCCGGGGGTGCGCGCCAGGCGGTAGCGCACCGCGGGGGGGCCGTAGCCGGGCCGGGGCGGCTCCCGCTCACCCTTCAGGCGCCGGTCCAGTGTGTGCAGGATTCGCAGGGCACCCGGCTGGTCGCCCCGGAGCTCGAAGACGCGGATCATCTCAGGGGCTCTCGCTCGCTGTCGATCAGCTCGGACTCGGGGGCCAGGTGGAAGCGCAGGACGGTGTCGGCCGCGATCTCGTCGTGGGTGAGGGTGCATCCGTCGATGGGCACGCCGTCGAGATCGGCGCCCAGCCAGGTGCCGCGGGCGGTCCAGCGGGCACCCTGGGCTTCGATGCGCAGGACGCCGTGCATCGTGTCCACCTCGGCCAGGTCGAAGACCGGCGGCCCCAGCGCGTAGATGTCCGTGCCGGCGATGGGGTAGACGCCCAGGGCCGACAGCACGTACCAGGCGCTCAGGGTGCCCCCGTCGTCGTTGCCGTCCACGCCGTCAGCTCCGGTGCCGTAGCGGGTCTCCCGCACCCACTGCACCCAGGGGGCGCCGCGGCCCGGTTGGTCCAGCAGGGCGTAGAGGTAGGGGGCGTGGATGTCCGGCTCGTTGCCGTGCCAGTAGTACAGGTCGGGCCAGATGTCCTCCTCTTCCTCGGTGGACAGCTCGAAGAACTCGTCCAGGCGATCGAAGAAGGGTTCCACGCCGCCAAAGCGGTCCGCCAGGCGATCGGCGTCCTGGGGGGCGAGCCAGAGGTACTGCCAGGCGTTGCCCTCGGTGTACTCGTCTTGCCAGGCCAGCTCGTCGAAGTCCTCGAGGGGCTCCATCTCACCGTTGCTGTCGCGGGCGCGGAAGAAGCGGGTCTCGGGATCCCACAGGTTGAGGTAGTAGCGGGAGCGGTCGCCGTAGCGCTCGGCGTCATCGTCGTAGCCCATGCCCGCGGCCCAGTTGGACATGGCACCATCGGCCCAGCCGTACTCCTGCGTGCGGGCCACCCCGCCGCTGTGGTGGTCGCTGAACACCCAGCCGCGGCCCAGGTAGCCGTCGATGCCATGGCGCCCGCCGGACTCGGCGGTGTCGGGGCGGGGGTTGTCGGCGCACAGCTTGGCGGCTTCCCACGCGGCGTCCACGTCGAAGTCGTCGATCTCCTTGAGCCAGGTATCCGCCAGCACGATGTCGGCCGGGTCGCCGATCATGCTGCCGGAGTCACCGCCGCCGCAGGGCCAGCGGGGCATGCAGCCGCCGCTCTGCTCGGCCATGCGCACCAGAGACGTGGCGAAGTGGGCGCCGTAGTCCGGGTAGGCCAGGTTGTAGAGCGGGTGGGCGGTCCGGTAGGTGTCCCAGAAGCTCATGTCCGAGTAGAAGGGCTCGTAGGGGGCGCTGTGGAGCTTGCGGTCGAAGCCCAGGTAGGTGCCGTCGGCGTCGGAGCGCAGGTTGGGCATCAGCATCGAGCGATACAGTGAGCTGTAGAAGATGGTCTTCTCGCGGTCGGTGCCCCCGGCCACCCGGATGCGGCCCAGCATGTCCCGCCACTCCTGCTCGGTCTGGTCCCGCAGGCTCTCGAGGTCGTGGGACACGTAGTGGTGCTCGAGCATGTCCCCGGTTGGATCGGCTCCGGACTCGGCGGCCCAGTTCTCCTTCGCGCCCTCGATGGAGACGTAGGAGACGCCCACTTGCACGTTGATGGTGGTGCCCCCGGGCTGGGGCTCGAAGCTCAACCAGGCGCCAGAGTCGACGCCCGCGGCCTCGGTGCTGCCCGCGACGGGCTCGGCGTCGGCCCAGGTGCCCCAGCTGGTGGGCAGGATGTCGAGCTGGGCCGCGAAGTAGGTCACGAAGCCGTAGCTGCGGCCCGACAGGGAGCCGGCGGTCTGGGTGAGCCCCGTGAACATGCCGGTGGTGGGGTCCATGTGGATCTCCCCCGGGACCTGGTACTCCACGTCGGTCTCGTCCCACTCCTTGGGCTCCATCTGGTGCTCGAGGTCGATGACGATGGTGGGCTCCACACCGTCGGGGAAGTGGTAGCGGTGCACAGCCACCCTCTGGCCGGCGGCCAGCTCGGTGCGGATGCCGTTGTCGAAGGTGACCGAGTAGTAGCCCGGGCTCGCTTGTTCGTTGTCGTGGGAAAAGCTCGCTACCCGGGTCTCGCTGTCGGTGTGGTCCTGCTCGAAGCCGTCGGCTGGGTAGAACAGCAGGCTGCCGTAGTCGGGGGCCCCGGTGCCCTGCAGGTGGATGTGGGAAAAGCCCGTGATCAGGTGATCCTCGTACCAGTAGCCGCCGTTGTGGAAGCCAGAGACGTGGGCGCCCTCGGTGCGGGTGTCGGGGCTGACGGCCACCAGGCCGAAGGGCGCGGCGGCGCCGGGGTAGCTGGAGCCCTGGCCGAAGCCCAGCCCGCCCGTGGCGATGAAGGTGTTCACCCAGGCGGTGGGATCGTCGAACGCGAGCTGTTCATCCAGGGTGGGCTCGCAGGCTCCCAGCAGCGGGAGCAGGGCGAGGGGGGCGAGGGAGCGGAGCGACATGGGACCTCGGGGCTCGTCCCGCGATGATAGCCGACTCGGCCCCCAGGCGGGATGCACGGCCCACTGCGAATGCCTCCACATCGCGCTATGGTGGCCCGTGACCGACCTTCGGCGGTCCCGGGCGGCGCCGTTCGAGCCGATGGCGGGCGCCGCGGCTCAACGCCACCCTCCGAGGTGCCATCCCATGCGCGTGTTGCTCGTCCAGGCCTTCACCGCCGTCGACATGGAGCTGGTCTACCCCATCGGGCCCGCCTACCTGGCGGCGCACCTGCCGGGGCACGAGGTGCGGATCTTCGACGTCAACATGCACCGGGACCGGCCCTACGACGCCCTCGAAGACGCGGTGCGTGACTTCGGCCCGGATGTGGTGGGGTTCTCCCTGCGCAACATGAAGGTGGGCATGCCCCACCTGCACACCGACGACTTCGAGCCCCAGCGCCTGGCCATCGAGCGGGTGCAGCAGGTGGCGCCAGGCGTGCCCGTCATCGCGGGCGGCACGGCCTTTTCGCTGTACGCCGAGGCCATGATGGAGCGGCTGCCGGGCCTGCACTGCGGGGTGTGGGGCGAGGCCGAGCACCGCCTGCCCCAGCTGCTCGACAAGCTGGACGCCCCCTGGGAGGTCCCGGGTGTGTACCACCGGCGCGACGGCCGCATCGAGTACTCGGGCACCCCACCGGTGGTGGACTTCGCGGCCCTCGAGCCGCCCCGGCGCGACCTGGTGCCCCTGGCCCCCTACGCCGACAGCTCCTTCGTGAGCATCGGCATCCAGGCGAAACGCGGCTGTCAGCTCAAGTGCCTGCACTGTTCCGACACCTTCCTGGCGGGGGCCTCCGTCCGGGCGCGGGCTCCCAAGAGCGTGGTCGACGAGATGGAGTTCCTGGTCAAGGAGCACGGCGTCCGCGAGCTGTTCTTCTGCGATCAGGCCTTCAACATCCCCCCCCAGCACGCCATCGACATATCGAAGGAGATCGTGGCGCGGAAGCTCGAGGTCAAGTGGTCCGCGTGGTTCAACGAGAACCGCGCGACCCTCAGCGACGAGCTGCTGTCCTGGGTCAAGCGCTCCGGCTGCGGGCTGTTGAGCTTCAGCCCCGATCACGTGGACGACCGGGTGCTGCAGATCCTCTTCGGTCAAGAGCTTCTCCGAAGAGGATCTGCACTACACCTACCGGGCCGCCAAGAAGCATGGCCT
>CAZHIK010000497.1:0-6994 GCA_964532635.1 uncultured Enterobacterales bacterium | reverse complement strand
GTCGCTTCACCACCGCGAGCATCCTGGGCTCGAACCAGGCCTTGTTCCGCGCCACGAAGAACAGGCTGATCATGCCGGTCATGCCGCCCATGCCGAGGATCAGGCCATAGCGCCTGAGGTTCTCGACCAGGACCCCCTCGGGCCCCTGCACCCGGGGGAGCAGCGCCAGGGCCAGCAGCAAGATGAACAGCAGGCCCACCAGGTCGAACACCCGCTCCACCACGTTGGTGGTGATGATGGGAGTGAGCGGGACCCCGGTGCGCCGGTGGGCCACCAAGGGCCGGGCGAGATCGCCGGCGCGGGCGGGCAGCAGGGTGTTGACGGCCCCACCGATGAAGGTGGCGGAGAGCAGGACTCCCACGGTGGCTTGCGGAGCGATGGGGCGCAGCAGGATGCGCCAGCGCACAGCGCGCAGTACGAACTCGCCCAGCAGGACCAGGGCCGACAGCGCCACCCAGCCGAGTCGGACCTTGGCCAGGGCCGCGACGAAGGCAGGCCACTCGGTGGTCCAGAGGAACCAACCGAGCAGGACGGCACCCAGCACGAGGCCGAACACAAAGCGCTTGGAGAGGTGCTTCACCGGGGGCAGGCTCCGATGCGTGTGGTGAGTGGGCTTAACCCCGGATTGACAGGCCGGTGCTCACGGGACAAGTAACCACATACCAAGCATCCCCCTGCGGGTGAGGAACGCCACCATGGACTTCGACTGGATGAGTGTGGAGCTCCCGATGAACATCCGCGAGCGCAACGCCGAGCGCCGCGCCAACATGGCCAGGTCGGCCGTGCGCGCACGAGCCGCGATGCTGCGTCGCCTGGGCTACGACAAGGCCTATGCGAAGCACCGCTTGCTGGGCGACCAGCGCTGGGCCTGGGAGCTCGTCCCCGGTGCCACCGCCATCACCGAAAAGCAGCTCCGCGCAGAGATCGACGCGGCCTTCGCACGCTAGGCCGCGCGCTCACACGCGGAAGTAGCGCGCCCTGGGGTGGTGTAGCACCACCGCCGTGGTGGTGAGGGTGGGGCGTAGTTGGAAGGTCTCGGTGAGGCTGACGCCGATGCGCTCGGCACCGAGCAGCTCCAGCACGCAGGCCTGGTCCGACAGCAGGGGTAGCGCGGGGTAGCCGAAGGCGTAGCGCCGGCCGCGGTAGTGGCCGCGGAGCAGTCGTGCCGGATCCGGATCGTCCAGGTCGCCGATGCCCAGCTCGGCGCGCAGGTGACGGTGGGTCCAGGCCGCCAGCGCCTCGGCCAGCTCTGTGGCCAGGCCGTGGAGCAGCAGGTAGTCGCGATAGCGCCCCTGGTGGTACTGCTCGCGCACCGCGCGGACCATGTCGTCACCTACGGTCACCACCATCATGCCGGCGGTGTCGGGAGGGGCGCCCGGAGGGGGGAACCAGCCGCTCAGGCCTGCGATCTCCCTGCCCTTGGGGGCGGTGAGCGAGACCGCCTCGCCTCGAGGTGGCTTCAGGATCAGGCGGCCGTCATCACCGTGGCAAGGGAACCACCCATATGCACCTGCGGGCTTCAGCCAGCCGTGCTCCCGCACGCGGTCGATCAGCTCTCGGTACAGGGGCTCGAGGCTGGACCGGACCTCCTCATGCCACGCCGGGCTTCCGCGCCGGTTGCCCCGGAAGCCCCAGCGCGAGCGGAACAGGGTGGTGGTGTCCACCAGCTCGAGCAGGCCGTCCAGGTCGGGGGCATCCAGCAGTCGGGCGCCGTGGAAGGGTAGGGGCAGGATGGTGTGTGGGCTCCACTCGGTGGGCGGAGGCTCGTCGAGCTGCACCTCGCCCACAGCGGCGTCGGTGTCGGGCTTCAGTGGGGGCGGCGCAGGGGGAGGGGCTTCGAGGGGCTGGGCCCAGCGTGAGGGGATGCCCGCGGTCCGAGCCTGCTCGAGCTCCTCCATGAAGGCGAGCCCGTCGAAGGCGTTGGCGCCGTAGCCGACGGGCTGGCCGTAGGCCGAGGTGCAGTCCTGCGCCACGAAGCGCTTGTTGAGGGCCGCGCCGCCCAGGATCACCGGAGCCCGGATTCCCTGGCGGCGAAGCTCGAGCAGGTCGTCGTGCATCACGGCGGTGCTGCGCACGAGCAGTCCACTGAGACCGACGGCGTCGGGATCGTGCTCGCGGATGGCCTCGAGGATGTTGGCCACGGGCTGGCGGATGCCCAGATCGATGACCTCGAAGCCGTTGTTCGACAGCAGGATCTCCACGAGGTTCTTGCCGATGTCGTGGACGTCGCCCCGGACGGTGGCCAGCACCATCGTGCCGCGCTTGCTCGTTGCGCTGGTCTCCATGTGGGGCTCGAGCCAGGACACGGCCCTCTTGACCACCTCGGCGCTCTGCAGCACGAAGGGCAGCTGGGTGGTTCCCGCGGCGAAGTGGTCGCCCACGATGCGCATTCCGGCCAGCAGGATCTCGTTGATGATGTCCAGCGGTGCCATCCGCTCCATGGCCAGGGCCAGGTCGTCTTCGAGCCCCTCCCGCAGCCCCTGCACCACCCGGCGCTCGAGGCGCTGCTCCACGGTCTCGTCCGGGGCGACGGGCTCCTGGATGCCGGGGCCGCCCTGGCCGGTGAGGTCGGCTCCCAGCTCGAGGAAGCGCTGGAGCGGATCGTAGCCTGGGCCCCGTCGGTCGAAGATCAGGTCCTCGGCCACCTGGCGCAGCTCGTCGGGGATGGAGAACAGTGGGAGTACGCCGCGGGCGTGGACGATCGCCGCCGTGAGCCCGGCCTTGCGGGCGTGGTGCAGGAACACCGAGCTGAGGATCGGGCGCAGCTGGTGGCTCAGGCCGAAGCTGACGTTGGAGATGCCGAGCAGGATTCCGATCTCCGGGAAGCGCTCCCGGATCAAACGAATGCCGTCGAGGGTGTGGACCCCCAGCCTGCGGTCTTCCTCCTGGCCCGTACAGACCGTGAAGGTCAGCGGATCGATGAGCAGTGAGGACAGCTCGAGGCCGTGGCGCTCCACCGCGATCTCCACCAGCCGCTCTGTGACGGCCAGCTTGCGCTCGGGGGTGCGCGCCATGCCTTCCTCGTCGATGGCCAGCGCGATCAGGGCCGCGCCGTGGTCCACGGCCATGGAGCAGATGAGGTCCGCGCGGGGCTCCCCCTCCTCGAGGTTCACCGAGTTGATGACCGAGCGGCCACCGATCAGCTCCAGCGCGCTGCGGATGACATCGGGGTCCGTGGAGTCGATGACCAGCGGGGCTTTGACCTGGGTGCGGATGCGGGAGACGACCTCGGTCATGTCCTTCATCTCGTCCCGGCCCACCACCGCCGTGCACAGATCCAGGGCGTGGGAACCGCGCTTCACCTGGATGCGTCCCAGCTCCACGACACGGTCCCAGTTGTCGTTCTCCAAGGCCTTGCGGCAGGCCTTGGAGCCGTTGGCATTGGCGCGCTCGCCGATGGCCAGGATGTCCGCGTCCTGACGCAGGGGGACCGCACCGTAGAGCGAGGAGATGGAGGGCTCGTGCGCGGGTGTGCGCGGCTGGTGGGCCCGCCCTCGCAGGCGGGAGGCCAGCGCTCGGATGTGTGCGGGGGTCGTACCGCAGCAGCCGCCCACGATGGCTACGCCGTCCTCGATGACGAAGCGCTCCACCCACTCGGCGAACTCTTCGGGGCCCAGGGGGTAGACCGCTTGACCCCCGACGAGCTCGGGCAGCCCGGCGTTCGGCAGCACACTGATGGGGATGCGGCTGTGCTTGCAGAGATAGGCCACCCAGGGGGCCATCTGCTGGGGGCCGGTGGCGCAGTTGAGGCCGATGGCCGCCAAGCCCATGGGCTCGAGAGCCGTGAGCGCCGCCGCGATGTCGGTGCCCACCAGCATGGTGCCCGTGGTCTCGATGGTGACCTGGGCCATCACCGGCACGGAGTCGCCCAGCTCTCGCTGGGCGGCACGGATGCCGGCGATGCCGGCCTTGAGCTGCAGCACGTCCTGGGCCGTTTCGAGGAGGAGCACATCCGCGCCGCCTTGGATGAGGCCTGTGGCCTGGAGGCGGTAGGAAGCCTCCAGCTGTGCCCAGCTGACCTGCCCCAGGCTGGGCAGGCGCGTGCCCGGTCCCATGCTGCCAGCCACGAAGCGGGGCCGCTCGGGGGTCTCGGCTTCGTCGCAGGCCTCTCGGGCCAGGCGGGCCGCGGCCTGGTTGAGCTCGACGGTGCGGGCTGCGAGATCGAACTCCTGCAGCAGCAGGGGATTGCCGCCGAAGGTGTTGGTCTCGACCACGTCGGCGCCGGCAGCCAGGTAGTTGCGATGGATGCTCTGAACGGCCGCGGGGTTGGTGGCGTTGAGCAGCTCCGGACACTGCTCCAGGACGACCTCGTCCTCCGGGGAGAGGTCCAGGGCCTGTAGCTGGGTGCCCATGGCGCCGTCGAAGACCAGGACGCGCTGTTCGAGGGCTCGGAGGAAGCGGCTCATGGCGGGACCCCGGGGGGGGAGGAGAGGGATGCGCAGGGGCGCACATGCCCGGCAGCTGTATCGCATCGTGCGATCCATCGGGCCCCGTGTCCTGCAGGCCGCGGCCTTTCGTGAGGCACCCTACGCCCCTGCGGCTCCCGAAGGGGCCCTGCGTCGACCTCTTCGATTGCCGAGAGAGCCTCCGAGCGATAGATGTGCCGGTCCCAAGTCGGGCGCGTGAGCTGCCCAATGCACGAAGCGGGCGCAGCAGCCCGCAGATCCCCGCATCAGCGGAGAGGGAGTCGGACTTGAGCAAAGACCAGCAGACCATCTCGACCCTCGTCCGGGAAGCCGCCAAGACCGAGGCCAACTTCAAGCGGATCCTCAACGAGGAGACGCTCTCGGATTCGCCCGAACGCATCGGAGAGTTCTTCGCCAAGCTCAACATCCCGCGCTCGACCAAGGCCGACGACACCCTCGTCGACGACCTCAGTCTGGGTGATCTGAGCGTCATCACGGTCACCACCTTCGCGGCCGAGGTCGAGACTGCCGAGGGCATCCAGAAGTTCATGGACCGCCACATGCGCAAGCTCAAGTGGCACACGGCCCATCCGGCCCTCGAGGGCATCGCCAACTGCGTGCGGCTGTTCCGGGCCATGGGCATCGTCACCGAGCTTCGCATCCACCGCGTGATCGTCCTGCTGCACTCGAAGGAGCGCCTCACCGTCGAAGAGTGGGGCTCCGCCCGCGAGCTGCTCAACCGCGCGTACCGCGAGCTGCGCGAGGCCTCGGCCATCGTCTGCAGCCCCTGGGTCGACGCGCTGTTCAGCCTCGACGCCCGTGACGAAGTGATCGAGCAGCTCACCCCCTTCGCCACGACGGTCAGCGGCCACGCCCAGACCGTCCGCGCGCTCCGCGACCAGGTCGAGGAGCGGCGGGTGCTGATGGAGGTCAAGCCCGACGCCTACCCGGTGGTGCGGCCTCCCCGCTACTTTGGTGGCGACCTGCTCGATGTCGGCTCCTGGCGCCACTACTGGGGCGAGCTGTCCGGCCACGTCGACACGCTGAACAACTCGCTCGGCATCTGAGCCACCGTCGCCGCGGGCTCGGTCCGGCCTGCCCGCATCGCCTACCGTTGTGGCTACACGCCGCGTTGGTTGGGGTGCCAGATGTGCTTGTGCAGCTGAAGCTGCAGACGGGCACGAACGCGATCGGCCACCATCCATGCGGCGAGGTCCCGTGGGGGAAGGCTGGACTGGATGGGTGAGAGCAGCACCGGCCAGCGCTCCGGCAGCTGGTGCTCGGCCATGGTTGCCCGGGCCCACTCGTAGTCGTCCCGATCGGCCAACACGACCTTGATCTCGGCATCGGTGCTGAGCTTGTCGAGGTTGTCCCAGCGCATCCGCGAGGTCATTCCGGAGCCGGGGGCCTTGAGATCCATGATGACGTGGACGCCCTCGGGCACCGGGCCCACGTCGCGGGCGCCGCTGGTCTCCAGGAGCACCCGGCAGCCGCGCTCGAGCATGGAACGAAGCAGAGGGATGGCCCCGGCGTGCTGCAGGGGCTCTCCACCGGTGAGCTCCACCAGGGGCAGGCCGATGCGGTCGAGCCCGTCGAGGATGGCGGCGATGGCCATGGGACGCCCCGCCGATGCTGGCTGGGCCCAGGTGGTGTCGCACCAGCGACAGCGCAGGTCGCAGCCGGCCAGGCGCACGAAGCTGCAGGGCAGGCCAGCGAAGCTGCTCTCGCCCTGGATGGAGCCGAACAGCTCCGCCACAGGAAGCTGGATGGTGCGGTCGGAACCCATGGGCTGGCCCTGCGGGCTAGTTGACGGCCACGCGATGGGGCCGGAAGCCCGAGCCGCTGCTGAGGTTGCTCAGGCCCGGCTCCTCGGCCACGGCCTTGATGTGGTACTCGAGGCCCGCGGCATAGCTGCTGTCGATCTTCACGCTGGCGGTGTAGGCGCCCCCGCGCAACATCATGACCTTGGCTTGGTAGGCGGAGCCCGAGGCGGCGGGCCGGTAGTACAGCGTGACCTTGTACCGACCCCCGATGACGGTTGCCTGCAGGTCCACGGTGCTGTCCATGGCGACGATGCTGATGGGATTGTGGGTCAGGGTGGGGGTCGCCTGGGCGGGCTCTGGCTCTGGCTCGAGTACTGGCTCTGGATCGGGCTCTGGCTGGACGACGGGAGTTGGATCGGGCCGCACGGGTGGAGGGTCGGGGCGCGTGTGGATGGGCTCCACCGGGTCAGGCTCGACCTCGACCACCGCATCCTCGGGTTCCGGTTCGGGTTCTGGCTCAGGCTCTGGTTCGACGTGCTGGGGCTCCGGATCCATCGGAGTGGGGTCGGGTTCGACATCTTCGATGGGAGGGGGCACCGGATCGTCGGCCTTCCAGGGAGCCCAGCCGAACATCAGCAGGCCGCCGACACCCACGATCCCTGCGATGGCCACCAGGGCGATGAGCGCCAGCAGGATCGGCACCAGGGGGCTGCGCTTGGGAGGATCCGCGAGGAAGCTGGGCTCGGCGGGGACCACGGACCCCCGGACCGGGGGGCGCTCCTCGGAGGGTTGGCGCCGAACGGCCGCCACGGCTCGCTCTTCGAG
>CAZHIK010000496.1:0-7008 GCA_964532635.1 uncultured Enterobacterales bacterium | reverse complement strand
CCCGAGCAGCGCAAGCATGCCAAGGGGGTGGACGAACGGGCCGACCTCTTCGCCCTGGGGGCCACGCTCTACGCGCTGCTCACGGCCGAGGTGCCCATCGACATCTTCGCCTCGGAGATCGAGGCCGAGCTGAGGGTGCAGCTACCCACCGCGCTGGTTCCCCTGGTGCGCAAGTCCACCCGCTACCTGCCCGAGGACCGCTTCCAGGACGCCCAGACCATGCGCCAGGCGCTGCAGGACGTCCTGGCCGAGCTGCCTCCCATCCCCGAGGGGACGCCCGCGCTTGGAGGCCGCCGCCCGCGTCGAGACACGCCGGAGCTGAACCTCCCCAGCGCACCCTCGCTCTCCGACGACGACGACTCGGGCACTTTGGACGCCTTCGTCTCGGGTACCCGGGACATCCCGCCACTGCGCAAGCCTCCCCCCCACTCCCCCGTCGAGGCCACGGCCGACATGGGCATTCCTCTGGGCCGGGAGACCTCCGACCAGCCTCGGTACCGTGCCCCCGCCGCGGTGGGTGGCCCGGGCCACACCAGGACCAGCCCGGACCAGGATGCTTCCGAGCCCCCCGCTGCCCCGGGGACGGCCAAGCCCTGGATCGTCGCCGCAGCTGCGGCGCTCCTCGGCATGGGCTTGATCGGCGGGCTGTGGTGGGCCGACCGTGAAGCCACCGAGGCACCCACGGAACCGCTCATCGAGCAACCCACGGCATCCTCCCCCGAGCCCGAGCCACCCACCCAGCCGGTAGAGCCCGAGCCCGAGCCCGAGCCCGCACCCGCGGTGGTCGAGCCCGAGCCTGTCTCCCCTCCCGAGCCCGAGCCAGCCCACCCACCCGAGGCGCGAGCCACAGCGCCCTCCCCCACTCCCACGAAGCCAGCGGTGGAGGTCGACTTCCCCCGTGTCCAGGTCCGGCTCAACGCCGATCCGTGGGCCCGCTGGACCATGAGCGGTGACGCCGCCGACAGCGGCGCCAGCACCCCCTTCATCGGCCGCCTGAACGCTCCGGGCACCTACCACTTCGAGCTGGTCACCGAAGACGGCCGCAGCCACACCCACACGGTCAGCCTGGACGGCACCCGCGAGCGCGTCTCCGAGTGCTACAGCTTCGCCAAGGATGGCGACTGCTAGGGACCATGCCCACCGACCTCCCGCCCTACGACCAGGACGACGCCCTGATCCAGGCCGTGCGCGATGGGGCCAGCGCCCGACTGGCCGTCCGGCGCGTGCCCACCCCTGTGGTGGTCCTCGGACGGTCATCGAAGATCGAGAGCGAGGTGTACCTCGATCGCTGCCGCGCCGACGGTGTTCCCGTGCTGCGCCGCCGCGGCGGTGGCTGCGCCGTGGTCCTCGACCCAGGCAACCTGGTGGTCTCCCTGGCACTGGCCGTCCCCGGCTTCGGCCACATCGACCGGCTGTGGAGAGGGCTCACCGGCTGGATGCTCAGCGGGCTCGAGCTGGCCGGCTGGCCCGGCCTCACACAGAAGGGCGTCAGCGACATCGCTGATGGCGATCGCAAGGTGGGCGGGGCGGCCATGTACCGCAGCCGCGGCCTGGTCTACTACAGCACCACCCTGCTGCTCGCCCCTCGGGTTGAGCTGATGGAGCGCTACCTGCCCCACCCTCCCCGGGAGCCGAGCTACCGCGCCGGCCGTAGCCACAGGGACTTCGTGGGTGCTCTCGGGGACGACCCGGGCTGTGAGGGGCGCCTTGGTGGAGCGCTGAAGCCACCGCGCGCGGCGGGGTTGTTGGGCTAGCGGGAGGGGATGAACCCCTCCCCTACATCAGGGTTCCCGCTTCTTGGTGCTCACCACCGCGGAGATGACGATGCCCACGCCGTAGAGCAACACCAGCGGGGCGGCCATCAATGACTGGGTGAGGATGTCGGGCGGAGTGATGACGGCGGCCACCGCGAAGATGGCCACGATGCTGTACTTGAAGCCCCGGACCATGTCGCGCGCATCGATGAGCCCGATGCGCGACAGGAAGAAGACCACCACAGGGAGCTGGAAGCTCA
Source organism: uncultured Enterobacterales bacterium (assembly GCA_964532635.1). GTDB lineage: Bacteria > Myxococcota_A > UBA796 > UBA796 > JAFGLY01 > CALDOK01. The sequence goes on along the minus strand of CAZHIK010000496.1, from coordinate 4,994 downwards.
GGCCGAAGGCCAGCAGCAAGCGGGTGCAGGTCTTGAGGTAGGACTCCATGGACATCACGGCTTCGGCGGTCCCAGCGGTGACACTCAAGAAGAAGCCAAAGGCGTACTTGAAGATCACGAAGTAGCCGAAGGCCGCACCCCCGAGGAACAGGAGCGTGGAGGCGAAGACCAGGGGCAGCAGGACCTTCTTTTCCTTGGCGTACAAGCCAGGGCCCACGAAGGACCAGACCTGCCAGGCGATCACCGGAGTGGCCGCGAACACACCCGAGGCCACCGCCACCTTGAGGTACGTGACGACACCCTCGAGGGGCGCCAGGATGGCCATGGTGCCAGCGTCGTTGGCTTCCAGGGCGTCGTTCATTGGTGCCACCAGGAAGTCCCAGATGTCCGGCGCGAAGAAGAAGCAGACGACGACGCCGACACCGATGGAGATACCGGCGGTGATCAGGCGCTTGCGGAGCTCACGGAGGTGCTCCATCAAGGGCATCGCCGTCTCGGCGATGCGGCGCTGTTCGGGGTCGGTGCTCATGCGGCGTTCTAGCGCGCCGCACCCTCCGTGATCCAGTCCGAGACCAGCATGATGTCGCTATTTCCAAGGGGCGCGGCCCCACGGGGCATCTGGTCACCCGAGCCCCCGGCGTCCGACTGGGTGCCTTGGAGCTTGTAGAGCAGGTAGCTGGCGTTGGTGTCGCCAGCGGTGACGATGGCCATCCGCGCCTGGCTCGAGGGAACTCCGACCATGTCGTCGTAGCCATCTCCGGAGAGGTCGAGGCCCGCAGAGGGATTTCCGCCTCCATGACAGCTGGCACAGCTGGCGTCCCAGAGAGGCTGGATGTCAGCAGCGTGGGTGATGCCAACGTCTGTGTCGGCGTCGGTGTCGGTGTCGGCGTCGGCGTCGGCGTCGGCGTCGGTGTCCGCGTCGGTGTCGCCATCGGCGTCGGTGTCGGTGTCGGTGTCCGCGTCGGTGTCGGTGTCGGTGTCGGTGTCGGTGTCGGTGTCGGTGTCCGCGTCGGTGTCGGTGTCACCTTCGGGCGTGTCGGTGTCTTCCTTGTCCGGCTCACCACAGGAGATGGCCAGGGACAGGGCGAGCAGAGACAGGATGGACAGGCGCTTCATGGTCTCCTCCAGGGCATTGCACAGCGGATCGGGACGAGGCTACCACAGGGCTCCCCGCGATCGGCGGGGGCCCGAGGCAGGTTCGCGCGACGGTGGTGGAGGCTACGAACGGGCCGCGGCCAACTGCTCCTCGAGCCAGCCCAGCCAGCCTTCCATGGCGGTGCCACGACGGGCGGACAGCTCGATGCGCGGCAGCCTGGGGTTGACCGTGTCGATGTTGGCGCGGAGCGCCTCGAGGTCGAAGTCCAGGTGCGGCACCAGGTCGATCTTGGTGATCAGCCCCAGATCGGATTCCTGGAAGGCCAGCGGGTACTTGAGGGGCTTGTCCTCGCCCTCGGTGACCGACAGCAGCGCCACCTTGGCCCGCTCACCGAGATCGAACTCCGCCGGGCAGACCAGGTTGCCGATGTTCTCGACGAAGAGGATGTCGAGGCCGTCGAGATCGATCTGGTCCATGCCCATGCGGATGGTGCTGGCCTCGAGGTGGCAGGAGCCACCGAAGGCCTCGGTGCAGATCTGCACCACCGGCACGTTGTGGACCGCCAGCCGATCCGCGTCGCGGGTGGTGGCGATGTCGCCCACGATGACGGCCGCCCTGATCCCACGCTCGGCCAGCATGGGCAGGGTCTTCTGCAGCAGGGTGGTCTTGCCCGCACCCGGGCTCGAGATGAGGTTGATCACGCACAGGCCCTTGGTGGCGAAGAGCCGGCGGTTCTCGTCCGCCACGCGATCGTTGGCGGCCAGGATGTTGGTCACGACGCCGACGCGCCGGGTCTTTTCACTGGTCATCTGCGACCTCCAGAGAGTCGATGAGCAGCTCGCGCCCTTGGGAGACCTCCACATCGGGCGAGCCACAGCTGAGACAGAGGAAACCGATCTTGTCGAACTGGCTGGTCTCGCCACAGCTGTGGCAGATGCCACGCACCGGGACGTCTTCCCAGCTCAGCTCCACACCCTCGAGGGGGGTGTCCTTGGTGAGGGCCTCGAAGCAGAAGGCCAGGTAGTCCGGCACCACGGCGGTGAGCTTGCCGATGCTGAGCCGCACTTCCACGAGGCGTCCGGTCCAGATGCCCTCGTCGTGCAGGCGCCAGACCTCGTCGATGACGCCCTGAGCGATGGCTGCTTCGTGCATGGCGCGCTCCTAGCAGATGCGCGGCAGCTGAGCGCCCTCGAGGGCCACCAGCGGGCGTCGTCCGCCCATGGCGGTCTCGAGCACCAGCTTTGCGGGAGGCTCGACCACCCGTCCCACCACGGCCGCGGCGGTGCCGCGGGGGTTGGCCCGCATGGCGGCCAGCGCGGCCTCGGCCTCGGCCTCGGGGACGACCGCGATGAGCCTGCCCTCGCAGGCCACGAAGAGCGGGTCGAGGCCCAGCAGGTCGGTTGCAGCCCGCACCTGACGGCGCACGGGCAGCGCGGGTTCGTCGAGCACGATGCCCGCATCCGAGGCCTCGCACAGCTCGATGAGTGTGGTGGCCAGGCCGCCCCGGGTGGGGTCGCGCATACAGCGCAGGCCCGGTGCTGCGGCGATGACGTCCGCGGCGAGGTCGGCCAGGGGCTGGCAGCACGAGACCAGGTCGGTCTCCATGCCGAAGCCCTCACGCTCGAGCATCACGGCGGTGCCGTGATCGCCGACGGGACCGCTGACGAGCACGCGATCACCGGGACGACAGGCCGCGGCGCTCAAGGTCAGGCCCTCGGGCACGAAGCCCACACCGCTGGTGTTGATGTAGACGCCATCGACCTCACCGCGGCCCACCACCTTGGTGTCGCCGGCCACCATGGTCACCCCGGCATCAGCGGCGGTGGCCGCCATGGAGGCGACGATGCGCTCGAGCTTGTCGAGCTCGAGGCCCTCTTCGAGGATGAAGCCACAGGTGAGGTAGCGGGGAGTGGCGCCCATGACGGCCAGATCGTTGACCGTCCCGCAGACCGACAGCTTGCCGATGTCGCCGCCCGGGAAGAACGCGGGGCGCACCACGAAGCTGTCGGTGCTGATGGCGATGCGGCCGGAGCCCGGCAGCACAGCCGCGTCCTCGAGCACCTCGGGGGCACCGAGGTGGCGCAGGAAGACCTCGGCCACCAGCCGCGCGGAGGCGGCTCCACCCTCGCCATGATCGAGCAGGATGCGGGCACCCATCAGGCACCTCCGTACTTGTAGTAGGCCGCACAGGCGCCTTCGCTGGACACCATGCAGGGCCCCACCGCAGAGGCAGGGGTGCAGGCCTTTCCGAACAGGGGGCACTCGTTGGGCAGGATGAGCCCGAGCATGACCGCCCCGCAGGAGCAACCCTTGGGCAGGTCGGCGGGGGGTGGGATCTCCACGGGCACGTGGACCCGCGCATCCATCGCGGCGTACTCGGGGCGCGGCTCGAGGCCGGTGCCCGGGATGACGCCAACACCACGCCACATGGCATCGCAGGGCTGCAGCACCTTGTGGATCACGGCCATGGCCGCGGGATTGCCTCCGTTGGGCACCGCGCGCTTGTACTGGTTCTCGACGCTGGCCGTACCGGAAGCGATCTGGTCCACCAGCATGGCCACGCCCTCGAGGATGTCCAGCGCTTCGAAGCCGGTGACCACGCAGGGCACGCCGTACTTGTCGGCCAGGGGCGCGTAGGGCTCGAGGCCGATCAGCGCGCTGACGTGACCAGGACAGATGAAGCCGTCGATGTTGGTCTGCGGGGACTGCACCAGGGCTTCCATCGCCTCGGGCACCACCTTGAAGCACGGGAGCACGAAGAAGTTGTCCACCCCAGCGGCGCGAGCGCGGACCATGGTGGCCGCGATGGTGGGGATGGTGGTCTCGAAGCCGATGCCGATGAAGACCACGCGCTGGTCCGGGTTGGCCTGGGCCAGCCGCAGGGCGTCGATGGGTGAGTAGACCACCTGCACCGAGCCGCCCTCGGCGCGGGCCTTGGCCAGGCTGCCGCGGGTGCCGGGGACCTTGAGCATGTCGCCGAAGGTGCAGACCAGCACACCGGGTTCGTGGGCCATGGCGATGGCTCGATCGACGTCTTCACCCGGGGTGACACAGACAGGACAGCCGGGGCCGGAGACCAAGCGCAGCCCTTCGGGCATACGGGTGCGCAGGCCGTGGTGACCGATGGCCATGGTGTGGGTACCGCAGACCTCCATCAGGGCCAGGGGGTGCGGCAGGGAGGCCTCGATGCGGGCGACCAACTCGTCGGCGCGCGCGCGGGGGTCAAGCTGGGGCATCGCCGCCTCCTTCGGGCTGGTCCTTCAGGGTCGGGCCGATAGTGGACTCGGCCTGGGCCTCGAACTCCATCCACTCGCGGAACAAGGCCAGGGTCTTCTTGGCCTCTTCCTCGTCGAGGATCTGAATGGCGAAGCCAGCGTGGGCCAGCACCCAGCTGCCGATCTCGACCTCGGGCAGCAGGTCCATACACAGCTCGCGGGCGACACCGCCAAAGTCGACACGGCCCATGGAGCCTTCGAGCTCCACGACCTTTCCGGGGACAGCAAGACACATGAGTCACTCCAAGATCACGCTTCCGGGCTCGCCCTGGAGCACCGCACCCGCCACCAGCGCCTGCCCCAGGGAGAGGCCCCCGTCGCCGACGGGAATGGTGCTGGGAGGGATGGGCTCCAGGCCGGCTGCCCGGAGGCCTTCCGAACAAGCCCGCGTGAGTATCCGGTTGTGAAAAACCCCACCACAAAGCGCAACATGATGTGGGCCGCCAGCATCGCGAACCCTGACCGCGCACAGCACCAGGGCCTCCGCCAGGGCCTGGTGGAAGGCCAGGGCCAGATCGGGGGTGGGGAGCCCAAGGGCCATACATCCTGCCAAACCCCGCAGCAGCGGCCGAGGATCGATGATCAGGCGACGGTCCTGGCTCGTCACGTCCACCCGCAGCTTG
>CAZHIK010000495.1:0-7009 GCA_964532635.1 uncultured Enterobacterales bacterium | reverse complement strand
TACCGAGGGCAAGAAGCCCATCAAGGGGGGCGTGCTCGTGCCCTCGGCCTCACCCAAGGTGCCCATCCAGGACCACCTGCTGGACCACCCCTTCATCACCGACCATCCCGGCTTCGCCCTGGTGGGCGCCTGGGATCAACCGGAGCGGGTGCTGTTGAGCCTCGGAGGTGAGCCTGGAGCCCCGGGTTCTTCGTGGCAGCTGCTCGACATGGTCAAGCCCGAGCCCAAGCGCAACCAGAAGCCCCACGAGGTGGAGCCGTTGGAGGTCTTCGCCCAGGACGGAGCGCCCCTGCGGGTCTTCCCCCGGGTGGGGGTGATGGTGCTCGAGGGTCAGTCCCGGGACGTGGTGGTCTCCCTCGAGACCGGCGAGCTGATGCCCTGGCAGGCCGAGCTTCCCGATGGCGAGGTCACCGACGATCTGCGCATCCTGGGCCACACCGACAGCGACACGCTGTGGGCCTGGGTGGACCACGGCGGCGCCCTGCTGGCCGGGCCGAAGGGCCCGGAGACCGGCGAGCTGGTGCCGGTGGGACACCGCCTGCCCTGGGAGCCCCACGCCGTGACCTCCTCCGATCCCGGACGGGCCATGGCCTGGAGCCCACTGCACTCGGCGGCCCCCACCGCCTCGGACTGTCCCTACTACACCCTGTCGCCCTCCGGAGCGCCCCGCTGCGTGCCCCAGGACATGGAGGAGTCGGCGGCGATCCTGCACCCCCTGAGCCAAGGATGGTGGGCCGTGGCGCCCCCCATGGGGCCCTTCGAGCTGGTGCACGCCAGCTCCGGTCGGCGCGACGCGGTCTTCGAGGCTCCCTGCGACGACGGCGAGGTGCTCGAGGGTGCGCTGACCGAACCGCCACGGCTGCTGGCCAGCTGTCGCCGGGGCGAGGCCCACGTGGAGCTGCGGCTGTGGTCGCCCCAGGCCACCTATGTGTGGACCGAGTACATCCACCCCGTCAGCGAGCGCTCCCCCATCGTGGGTGACAAGCCCGTGGTGGGCTTCGGCGACCCCGACGACGGCCGCCTCACCTGGATCGACATGGAGCGCGCTGAGCGCCTCGAGACCCCGCGCCTGGCCACCCCGGGCATGCAGCGCTCGGTGGCCGAGCGCTTCTTCGCCCTCGAGCAGGGCGAGAACGGCCAGTCCCTGTACCGGGTGGACGCCGCCATCAAGGACCTGCAGATGTGGGGTCTCATCCTGGACTGCCCCGGCACCCTCGAGTTCCTTCCCGGCGACGACCACGACCTCCTCGAATGCCACGACTTCGGGCTGGTGTGGTCCGAGGTGCTGTACCACGACGGCCGCTGGTACCGGGTCAAGGGCCACCGCATCGAGCTGGTGCTCCCCGAGCGCTTCATCGTCACCGACCGGGTGGACTCGGGTCTGGCCCACACCTTGTGGGTGGTGCCGAGTGTGGAGGTTGTGGAGGAGGAGGAGGGGGAGTAGGCCTCTCTGGGTTGATCGCGCCGGCCCCTCATCCGCCGCTTCGCGGCACCTTCTCCCGTGGGGAGAAGGGCGTTCGAGATCGGGCAGATCTCGTTGGTTGTTGTGGTTCCCCTCTCCCTTGGGGAGAGGGGTCAGGGGTGAGGGTGAGGCCAACAGACGGTTCGCTACCTCCGCCAGGGGGGCGGTCCGCGGCGGTGGAAGGGGCGGAGGCGGCGGGGCGGGGGAGGGGGGAGATCCTCGTGGACGGGCTGCTCGACCACCGGCTCCTCGGGATGGGGCTCGACCACCGGCTCTTCGGGGTCGGGCTGGGCGGTGTCCTCGCCCTCGGTCGTCTCGTCGTCGGGCACTGGGTGGCCGGCCTGGACATCCACGTAGTAGGCGCCGCAGCCGGTGACGCAGGCGTCGTGGAAGCGGTCGCCGGTGCAGCAGTCCCAGCCAGAGCTGTTGACGGCGCCGTCTTCGCAGGAGCCCGGAGACATGGTGCCGTTGGGGCCGCGGTAGTGGCAGCGCCAGTTGTTGTCTTCGCGCTCGAGGCAGTCCTGTACGGCCTGGCGGGCCGCTGCGACCTCTTCTGCGGTGGGGGCGATGTCCTCACATCCGGGGTAGTCGTGATCTTCGAGGCAGGAGACGGTCTGGAGGCGATCGCTGCCCTGCTCGATGCGGTCGCACTCGTCGTCGAGGGTGTCGGGGAGATCATCCAGCGCGCACAGCTCCTCCCAGAAGCTGGCGGTGAAGTCGGCCCGCCCGGCGTCGGGGCCGGTGCCCCGGTGGGTCACGGTGATGCAGTCGGCGGGATCGTTGCCGAAGCAGACCTCGCAGTCCTGGCCGTTGCGGCAGTCCCGCCAGTTGCCGGGTGTGGAGCCGGGGGCATGGTAGCGGGCGGTGCCATTGGTGGTGTTGTGGGCCACCACATGCTCGTCGCAGCCGCCGGGGCAGGAGTCGCCGTCGTCATAGCAGGTGGCGTGCAGCTCGTCTTGACTCCTCAGATCCTGGGCACGCACGGCGGTGGCGTTGCCGATGTCGAAGCTGTCGGGCGCCGCGAGGGTCTGCAGGGTCCCGGCGACCTCGGTCAGGCCCACGGCGGGCTGGCCCGCTTCGCAGCTGCCGTCCTGAGCCAGGGCTGGATGGGTGAGCAGGGGGAACAGCAGCAGGGAGAGGACAGCTCGCATGGGGCACTCCGGATGCAGGCCGAACACTGGAGAGGCAAGAATCATGCCCTTGGAAAGTGGAGGTTTGCCCGTCTGTGGAACCCCAGGGATGGGGTGTGGGCGCCTCAGCCAGGGGCGCTGGGGTCGCGGGTGGCGAGCGGACGGTCCGAGCGTGTCACCGGCTCGTCGACGTCGCGGCGATGGAGATCTCCACCTGGTCGTGGACGGGATCGTTGGTGGTGATGGTGAGGGTGCCGTTGGCCGCCCCGGCGCCGACGGGAGCGTAGCGCACCGTGGTGAGGGTGGTGGCCTCGCCGGGCTCGAGGTCGAGCAAGCCCTCGGCGTCCTCGTTGCCATCGGCGACGGGGTCGATGCGGATCGCGTCGGTGTCGGTGGTGAGCGTGACGTCCGAGATGGTCAGGAGCCGGGAGCCCGTGTTGTCGATGGAGATGGGCTGGACTCCGGCTCCGTGGAAGGCGACCTCCTCTGGGCTCCAGCCGATGGCTGGGGCCGATCCGCGACCCTCGAGGTCCACGCCGACCACGGGGGTGTCCGGATCGTCGCTGTCGATGAGCAGGGTGGCTGCGTAGCGGTCGTCCTGTGGGGGATCGAAGAACAGCTCGAGCCCCACCCAGGCCTCGGGCTCCACCAGGTAGGGGCCCAGCAGGGCGTGGTGGAAGGGGGCCTCGGGGTCGCTCACCAGGATCTCGTGGATGGTGAGGGGGGCGTCGCCGCGGTTGTGGATGTCCAGGGTGTAGCTCGCGGCGGGATCCACCCCGACCTCCACCTGTCCGAAGTCCAGCCGGCCCACGAGCACCTGGATGTCGGGCTCGGGTGTGGTGGTGTCGCCCGGATCGGGCGTGCAGGCCAGCAGGGCCAGGGAGAACGTGGCGCAGCGCACGGTCACTCGCACTCCGGCTGAAGGTCGTAGGTGATCACCACGGTGCTGCCCTTCTCGGGGGTGTGCTCGGCGTGGAAGCGAACCCTGTTGGTGTCCTCGCTCCAGGACCAGGCCTTGGTGACGTCGTCGTCTACGCGTACCTCGATACTCTCGCTCACCGGTGTGGCGCTGAGGGGGAAGCTCGAGCGTGGAGGGCCCATGTGGATGGCCAGTTCCTCGAAGCCGGCGCTCCAGTCCTCATCGCAGATGGACCACAGGGTGCCGCCGGTCTCCACCGAGGCTTCGTAGACACCGCTGTAGGGGCGCACCGCGTCGCAGCCCGAGGGCCAGGGGCCGCCGAGGCCGTGGATCACCACCAGGTCGGGATCGGGCTTGTAGGCCTGGAAGAGCGAGAGGTAGGAAGTCCAGGGTTGAGTGCTCTGCTCCTCGTCGTCGGAGACGCCCAGCAGGTGGAGGTAGGCGCTGTCGCGGAGGGTGAAGGCGTTGCAGCCGCCGCTTGGAGTCTCGGCGAGGAAGGCCTCCCAGAGGCTGAAGGCGCGCTCGCTGTGGACACCCTCGGCGCCGTCGACATCGAGCATGGCGTCGATCTGCGGCCCGACCATACCGGGGCTGGTGGTGGTGGTGAGCCACGAGCCGGCACCTCCCACGACGCAGCCGTCGTCGTGGACGACCAAGGCGATGCGGAAGTCGCCGTCCTGGTCCTGAAGCATCTCAGCGAGGTCGAACAGGGCGGCGGGCAGGCGCTCCAGCTCTTCGGACATACTCTCGGTGCGGTCAACGGCCACGATCAGGTCGGACTTGGTGCCGTCTCGCTGCTCCCAGCTGTCGGTCTCGGTACCGTGGGTCTCGCCGTCGGCGGTGATGGGGAGGGTGATGGTCGGTTGCTGGGGGTCCGTCGTGGTGATGGTGAGGAAGGCGGTGTCGGTGATGTCGTCCAGTGGAGCGTGGAACAGGGTGATGAGGCTCGAGCCCTGGTCGGGACCGATGGTGGCCAAGCCGGCGGCGTGGCCGTTGCTGTCTTCGATCTCGCTGGTTGTGATCTCGAGGGAGTCGCTGTCCAGCTGCACCTCGAGCACGGTCAGATCGCTACCGCCGGTGTTCCACAGCAGCACGTCCTGCTGAGCCGTGCAGCCCACCAGGGTGCCCTCGACGCTCCAGCTGTCGGGGGTGACCGTCGTCACCGGGGCCAGGCCCTCCCCCAGCAGCTGGATGCTGGCCCGCGGTGTGTCCGGGTCGTCGCTGTCGACGTGCAGCCAGGTCTCGACAGCGCCGTTCTCCTGCGGCGCGAAGGTGATCTCCGCCCAGCTGGACTCTCCAGGGGGGAGCGCGATCTCGCCATAGCTGGTCACGGTGAAGGCGCTTTCGTCCTCGACGACGAAGTCCTGGATGTGCAGGGTCGCGCCCCCGCGGTTGTGGATCGAGAAGGTGTAGGTGGACTCGGTGCCGAGGCCCACCTCCGCCTCGCCGAAGTCCAGCAGGCCCACCAGCAGCTGGATGTCGGGCTCGGCTGGGTCTTCGGCGCTGTCCTGGACGGCGTCGTTGCCGCAGGCGAGGAGGGTGAGCAGGAGGACGTGGGCCGGGCGGATCATCAGCTTGGTTCGTGGGGCTTGGCTCGACAGTAGTGTAGCCGTGCAGAGAAGGTGATCAGGGGATCAGTCGACGGGGTGCCAGCCGTCGCAGATCCAGCCGTTGTTACCGTTGGGGCGGCAGCGGTTACCCCGGTCGCAGTCGCCGTTGGTGCGGCACTCGTCCTCGGGGGTGCGGCAGCCCAGCTCTGCGTAGCGCTCGGACTGGTAGTCCAAGGAGGCCACGCCGCACTCGCCGGAGGGGCAGTCGGCGTCGGTGGTGCAGTGGGCGCGCACACACTCGGGCCAGTCGTACCCGGAGTTCTTCGCGGGGGGCCAGAGGCAGATGTAGCCATCACCGCAGTCGCTGTCCCGGCTGCACAGCCCGATGCAGCTGCACCAGGCGCCGAACTCGTTCTGCAGGTGCACGCAGCGCTTGCGTGCTGGCTCGCCGCAGTCGGCGTCGATCCAGCAGCTGCTGCCCCAGTTCGCGGCGAGGTGGTCCTCGCAGTGGTCGATGCCTTCGTCGTACAGGTGGGGCTCCACTGGGACCACGGTGGGGCGGTTGACGGAGCCGTCGGCGTAGCGCACGAAGCCGGTGGGGTGGCCACTGGGGGCCTCGATGCGCTGGGGAGTTTCGCAGGGCTCAGGGAGTGTGGATGGGGTGTCGGGCGTGGTGTCGGTGGTGGTGGTGTCTTCACCGCAGGCGAGCAGGAACAGGAACAGGGTGGGGATCATCGGGTGCACTCCGCGTCCTGCCCGTCGCAGTCCTGGTCGATGCCGTCGTCGCAGGTGTCGATGGCGCCGGGGTTGACGTCGTCGTCGCGGTCGTCGCAGTCGCCCTCCACCAGGACGTACTCGCTTGGCAGTTCGCAGGCCAGCACCACGTTGGCGTCGTAGTGGGAATCGGCCAGCGCGGCTCCATAGCCGTCGCCGTCGCGATCGTAGTAGCCGGTGAGGCCGTCCTCGGGATGCTCGTCGATGCTGCCGTCGCAGTCGTTGTCCACCCCGTCGCAGCGCTCGGTGACGAGGGGGTGGATGTCGGGGTCGGCGTCGTCGCAGTCGCCACCTCGGTCGATGGTGCCCGAGGGTTGGGTGCAGGACACCACCACGCTGTCGGGATCGCCCCAGTCGTCACCGTCGCCGTCGGTGTACCAGGGGCGGGCATCCAGGGCGTCGTCCTCGTCGACATCGCCGTCACCGTCGTCGTCGATGCCGTTGCACAGCTCGGCGCCCTCGTAGCCGCCGTAGCAAGGGGGGATGGCCTCGTGGGTCTCGGAGTCCGCGGGGTCGGTGTCGGACCGAGGCTCGGGCTCGGTGGTGCAGGCTGCGAGCAGCAGCGCGAGCAAGAGCGGTGGTCTCATGGTCTCTCCCCGGTGTGGCGGCTGGGGGGATGGTAGCATCGGGGCGAGCTGTCCGGGAGGAACGATGAGCCTGATCCGTGGTCCGCACGCGTGGCCGTTCGAGCACGATCGGTTGCGCGTGTCCGAGGACGGGATCGAGCTGGACGGTCAGCCGTTCCCGGTGGCGTGGGTGGATGGCTGCGAGCTGATCGTGTTCCTGCGCAAGACCGCGTTGATGACCTGGAGCCGGCGTTGCTTCGCCGCTGTGGCCCTGCTGTCGGGGGTCGTGGTCGCCGCGGGGGTGTTCGCCGGCGTCGAGTTGTCGAGGGACCTGCTGGGTACGGCCGTGTTGGCGCTGGTCTTCGGGTTTCTGTCCTGGCGTGGGCTGGTCCGGTACGACGCCGCTCAGCGCCTGTATCAGGTCTGGTTCCACAGCGGGGAGGTCCGGCGCGAGGTCTTCGAGAGCCACGACGGTGCTGCGGCCGAGGACTGCGTCCAGGCGCTCGAGTTGGCCCTGGGCGAGGGGTCTGTCCAGCGGCGGGAAATGGTGCTGGACCTGTCAGCTCCGCCGGGCAGCGGCCACTCGTAGCCCGAGAGCGAGGCGCCGG
>CAZHIK010000494.1:0-7022 GCA_964532635.1 uncultured Enterobacterales bacterium | reverse complement strand
GAGGACGACGCCAGCGACGCCAGCACCTGGTACGCCGACAGCGACGGCGACGGCTTCGGCGACATCTCCTCCACCACCACCGCATGCGACCAGCCCTCGGGCTACGTCGGCGGCGCCTACGCCACCGACTGTGACGACAGCGATGCCAGCATCTCGCCCGTGGACCCCGAGATCTGCGACGGCGTGGACAACGACTGCGACGGCACCGCGGACGACGGCGTGACCAGCACCTTCTACGCCGACTCGGACGGCGATGGCTACGGTGACGCCTCCAACACCACCGAGGACTGCTCCGCCCCCGCCGGCTACACGAGCGACGACAGCGACTGTGACGACGGCGACGCCGCAGTCAACCCCAGCGCGGACGAGTACTGCAACGGCGTGGACGACGACTGCGACGGCACCGTGGACGAGACCGACGCGGTGGATGCCGGCACCTGGTACCGCGACACCGACGGCGACGGCTACGGCTCGGCCTCCGCCAGCACCGTCAGCTGCGACCAGCCCACCGGCTACGTGGCGGACGACAGCGACTGCGATGACGGCGACGACGACATCAACCCCGGCGCCGACGAACACTGCGACGGTGTGGACGAGGACTGCGACGGCACTGTGGACGACAGCCCCGTGGACGCCGACACCTGGTACGCCGACGCCGACGCCGACGGCTACGGCGACGCCGCCAGCACCAGCGAGGCATGCACGGCACCCAGCGGCTACACGAGTGACGACAGCGACTGTGACGACAGTGACGCCACCGTCAACCCGGCCGCCACCGAGATCTGTGACGGCATCGACAACGACTGCGACGGCCTGGTGGACGACGACGACACCGCGGTCTCCGGCACCTCCACCTGGTATCTGGACTACGACGGCGACGGCTTCGGCGGCTCCCGGGTGAGCACCGACGCCTGCGTTCAGCCCTCGGGCTACCTGACCGACTCCACGGACTGTGATGACAGCGACGCCTCGAGCTACCCGGGAGCCGACGAGTTCTGTGACGGTGCCGACAACGACTGTGACGGCAGCGTCGACGAGGCCGGAGCCCTCGACGAGTCCACCTGGTACGCCGACGCGGACGGCGACGGCTACGGTGACGCCGCCTCCACCTCCGACGCTTGCAGCCAGCCCAGCGGGCACGTCTCTGACGACACAGACTGTGACGACACAGACTCGGGAGTCAACCCTGGCGCCACCGAGATCTGTGATGGTGTGGACAACGACTGCGATGGCAGCACCGACGGCAGCGACGCCGCGGACACCAGCACCTGGTACCTCGATCACGACAGCGATGGCTACGGCGACGCCGCGTACTCCACCGATGCGTGCAGCCAGCCCACTGGGTGGGTAGGAGACGCCACGGACTGTGACGATCTCGAGTCCACGGTGCACCCTGGGGCCGCTGAGATCTGTGACAGCATGGACAACGACTGCGACGGCCTGGTGGACGAAGACGACCCCGACATCGCCGACGCCAGCGACTGGTACGCCGACGCGGACTCCGACGGCTGGGGTGACGCCTCCACTTCGGTGCACAGCTGTGACGCCCCGAGCGGCTACGTCTCGGACAGCACCGACTGTGACGACACGTCCGACACCGTCAGCCCCGACAGCCCTGAGCTGTACGACAGCCTGGACAACGACTGCGACGGCGACGTGGACGAGGATCTGTGGGTGGGCACCGGCGCCGACGGAGACCTCGAGGTCACCGGCACCACCGTGCTGTCCAGCGACGCGTCCGGCGGCCGCACCGAGCCCGACGCCGTCTCCTTCTCCGTGCTCGCCATCTCGGGCAGCACCATCACCGTGGACGACACCGTGGCGGGCCTGGTCGCTGGCGACGAGGTCCTGATCGTCAACCTCCAGGGCAGCGACAGCTCCCACGCCAGCGTGGGTGTGTACGAGTTCGCCTCCGTCAGCGCGGTCTCCGGTTCGGACATCACCCTGGCCGAGGCTGTGGCCCAGACCTACGGCGAGTCCGACAACGGCGATCTGACCGATCAGATCATCACCGTCCAGCGGGTGCCGCACTACGAGGACGTCACCGTCTACGCCGGCGCCACCCTGACCACAGAAGCCTGGGACGGCTCCTCGGGCGGCGTGCTGGCCTTCCGCGCCTCCGGCGCCCTGTGGATCGAGGACACCGGCGTGGTCACCGTCAGTGAGCTGGGCTACGCAGCGGGGGACACGGGCACCTGCGACAACTGCGACGCCTTCCAGGGCGAGAGCTACGCCGGCGAGGGCATCGGCGATGTGTACGGCGGGCCCTACAACGAGTCCATCTACGGCTACCTGGCCAACTACGGCGGCGGCGCAGCCAACGTCACAGGCGGCGGCGGCAACCACGCCGGCGGCGCCACCGCGGGAGACTCCTGGAACTACGGCGGCTACACCGCACCCGAAGCCGGCGAGACCTACGGCGAGATCGACCTGAGCACCATCTTCCTGGGCTCAGGCGGCGGAGGCGTGTGGAACGGCGGCAGCGACGACGCGGGCGAGGACCCGGGCCCCGGCGGCGACGGCGCTGGCATCCTGTTCGTCGGCTGCGGCTGGCTGGTGGCCGAGGGCGAGACCGCCATCAGCTCCATCGGCGGCACCACGGACCACTGGGCCGACGGCAGCTGGACCTACGGCGCGGGCGGCGGTGCGGGCGGCAGCATCTTCCTCATCGCCGAAGAGGTCGACCTGGCCGCTGACAGCGTGGACGCCTCCGGCGGCTTTGGCGAGGCCACCCACCAGCGCTTCGGCGGCGACGGGGGCTACGGCCGCGTGCGCATCGACTGCACCACCTGCAACGGATACGCCCACGGCAGCAGCGACGCCAACCGCGCCCTCGAGGACGCCTCCGAGCCCGATCCCGACTACACGGACACCCCGTCGTAGCCATGATCTGTGCCAGCTGTGGCCACGCCACGCCGGGCGAGCCTTGCGGGGCCTGCGGGCGGGATCCGCGCCTGGACGCTCGGTTCCGCCTGCAGGCCATGCTCGGTCAGGGGAGCTTCGGCACCACCTGGCACGCGTTGGACGCGGAGGACCGGCCGGTGGCGCTCAAGGAGATGCTGCTGCGACCGGAGCTGCACGATGTGGTCGAGCGGGAGGTGAGGGTGCTGCGTCAGCTGAGGCACCCCGGCGTGCCCCGCTACGTGGAGTCCTTCCGCTCCCGCTCCGGGCGGTACGCCTCCCAGGTGCTGGTCATGGAGCTCATCGAGGGCCAGAGCCTGGATCAGGAGCTGGTCGAGCGCCGCTATGGCGCCCTGGACGTGGTGGAGGTCATCGAGGAGATCGCCGGGATACTCGCCTACCTCCACGGCTTGTCCCCGCCGGTGATACACCGAGACATCAAGCCGGCCAACATCATGCGTCACAAGGGCGGACGCCTGGTGCTGATCGACTTCGGCCTGGTGCGCGACACGGTGATCGCCACCTTGGGGGGGACGCGGGAGGTGGGCACCATCGGCTACCAGGCCCCCGAGCAGTTCGCCGGGGACCCCGAGCCGGTCTCGGACCTCTACAGCCTGGGGGCCGTGGCCGTGCGCCTGCTCACCCGCCGCGAGCCCCACGAGCTGGTGAGGGCCCTGTACGAGCCCATGCGTTGGCGCAGGCACGCCTCGGTGCCCACCGATGTTGCGAAGCTGATCGATGCCCTCGTCGCACCCGAGCCAGGTGATCGCCCCTCCAGCGCGCTGGAGGTGGCCCGTCGCTGCGCAGCGCTACGCACCACGGACATCCCGCGAAGGGCCATCGAGCAGCCCCAGCCAGGACCCGGCACACCACCCAGCGAGCGCCTGGGTTCCGGACCGTCGGCGCTGCTCGCCACCGAGGTACCCCCGGTCGCGGTGCAGGCCCTCGCGCCTCCATCCGGCCCCAGCGAGCGCCTCCGGGTGGAGGAGCGGTGGTTCGAGCTGGTGCGTGTGGACCCCGGTGCATACCAACGGGGCTCCCCCGAGGGTGAGCCGGGGCGCAGCCACGACGAGCGCATGCACCTGGTCACCCTCGGTCGCTCCTTCATGCTGGGTCGGGTGCCTGTGACCCGAGCGCTGTGGGCCGCCGTGCACGGCGTCGAGCAGCCCGAGGGTCCCGAGGCCGAGCGACCCATCGAGGACATCAGCTGGCACGACGCCCTGTGTTTCTGCAACCGCTTGTCGGAGCTGGCGGGCTTCGAGCCGGTGTACCACGAGGAAGTGACCGCGCCGGCCACAGCGGGCTTCTGGGGCTTCGGCGCCAGGCCCGAGCAGCGAGCCTGGCGCTGGAGGCCCACCGCCGATGGCTTCCGGCTGCCCACCGAGGCCGAGTGGGAGTACTCCGCGAGAGCCGGTGCGGTGGGTCCCTTTGCAGGCTCCGCCAGCGCCGACGAGGTCGCCTGGCACCTGCACAACGCCCAGGGCATCTCCCAGCCCGTGGGCTGCCTGGCACCCAATGCCTGGGGGCTGCACGACATGAGCGGAAACGTCTGGGAGTGGTGCTGGGACTGGTACCACACCTACCCCAGCGCACCGGTCGAAGATCCCAGGGGGCCTTCGCGCGGCCGTTTCCGAGTGATCCGCGGCGGCTGCGCCCAGTACCACAGGGACTATGCC
Organism: uncultured Enterobacterales bacterium; assembly: GCA_964532635.1. Classification (GTDB taxonomy): domain Bacteria; phylum Myxococcota_A; class UBA796; order UBA796; family JAFGLY01; genus CALDOK01. The sequence continues at coordinate 2,445 of CAZHIK010000494.1, read as the reverse complement.
CGGGTGGCCCGCCGGGGGGGGCGGCGCCCGGAGCGGAGCTACTTCTATGTGGGGATGAGGCTGGCGCGAAACGCCGAGTAGGCGCCGCACGCAGTTACCTCTTGGTCACCGTGCCGCGCACGGCCGCGGAGGAACCGGGCACGTAGCTGGCGGCGCCCTGGATGAGGTCCCACTTGTCCTCGAACCAGGCGATGTTGCGCTTCAGGCCCTCGTCGAAGTCCATCACGGGCTCCCACTCGAGCAGCCTCTGGGCGCGATCGATGCTGGCCAGCAGGCGGACCTTGGTGTCCCACTTGCGGGGGGTGCCACGGACGATCTCGGACTTGCCGCCGGTGAACTCGATGACCCTCTCGGCCATGTCGAGGATGCGGATCTCGCGGCCGCCGGCCAGGTTCATCTCCTGCCCCACCGCCGCGGTGTAGTAGGCGGAGCGCACCAGCGCGTCCACCAGGTCGTCCACGTAGGTGAAGTCGCGGGAGGCTTCGTCCTTGCCGGTGAAGGGTAGGGGCAGGCCCTGCATGGCCCGGTGGATGAAGTTGGGGATGACGTTGCGGTACTGGCCGGGGACCTCACCGGGACCGAAGCTGTTGAAGAAGCGGCATTTGACGACCTCGAGCCCGTGGTGGTGCCAGAAGAAGTTGCCGTACAGCTCGCCCAGCATCTTGGTGATCTGGTAGGGCGTGGTCATGTGCAGGGAGACGAAGTCCTCGTACAGCGGCAGCGGCGCCTTGGAGCCGTAGATGGAGCAGCCCGACGAGGCGTAGACGAAGCGCTCGACCCCGGTCATGACGGAGTACTGCAGCAGCAGCAGGGTGCCCAGGCCGTTGACCATCAGGTCCTTCTGGGGGTAGTCCACGGAGTTCTGGTTGGCGAAGAAGGCCGCCAGGTGGAAGACGATCTCGGGCTGCTCGGCGAAGCAGCGCTTGAGGTCGATCTCGTTGGTGACCGAGCCGTGCACGAACAGCACGTTGGGAAGGTCGGGGATGTTCCAGACCGCGCTGGCGCTCAAGTCGTCGAGCACGATGACCGCACGCGCGCCGGCTTCGGCCAGACGACGAACGAGGTTGGAGCCGATGGCCCCGGCGCCGCCGGTGACAAGGATGGTCTTGTCCTGGATGTGGGAGAGGTAGGCGTCCATGGTGGCTTCCTCGGGGGCGTGGGCTGCGCCGACGCATCTGGTGAAGGGGAGGGCCCCGGGGCCCGGCGTGGCCGACCCGTTATCGGGGTGGGCCTTTCGCCGCAAAGGGGGGAAAACAGCACTTCGATACCATCGATCGCCCCGAGAAGAGGCGCTCGATCGCAATGTGGCATCAGGGACGCGGAAGGATCCGCCCCGGCCCTGTGATAGGGCAGGCCCATGAGCGCCGGACTCCACCAGCCCCCTGACATCCAGACCCGCCTGGCCGCCATCCTGGACCACCACAGCCTGCGGCTGGACCACGATCCGGCCCTCGAGGCCGAGGCCCGCGCCCTGGTGGCCGAGCCAGGGCTCGACGACCCCCGCCTGGACGACCTCGAGCACCTGCCCTTCGTCACCATCGACTACGAGCACTCCAAGGATCTGGACCAGGCCCTGCACATCGAGCGTGACGGCCGTGGCTGGCGGCTGCGCTATGCCCTGGCCGACGCCTCGTGGTACCTGCGGCCAGACTCCGGCCTGCTGGCCGAAGCTCTACGTCGGGGCGCCTCGTACTACCTGGCCCACCTCTGCGCCCCCATGCTGCCCCGCAGCCTCTGCGAGGGCATCATCTCGCTGAACCCCGGGGTTCCACGGCGAGCGCTCGTGCTGGAGCTACCCATCGACGCCGAGGGCGCGCCCGGCTCCATCCGGGTGCGGCGGGCCCGCATCCGCAGCCGCGCAAAGCTCACCTACGACGGGGCCCAGGCCTGGTGCGACGATCCCACCACCAGTCCCCTGAACGATCGAGAGTACACCCCCGTGCTGGCCGAGCTGCAGCGGATCGGGGCCCCGCTGCTGGCACAGGCACGGGCCCGCGGCATGGTGCCCTTCGTGCGCCCCGAGGTGGCCTGGGAGCCCCCGGGTCCCACCGCGCCGGGCTTCCGCCTGGTCACCGAACACCGCAACGACGTGGAGCGCTGGAACGAGCAGATCTCGCTGCTGTGCAACACCGAGGCCGCCCGCCTGATGCTGGACCATCCCGACCCCAGCGTCCAGCCCATCTACAGGGTTCATCCCCACCCCGCCGCGGCCCGCCTCGATGCCCTCGAGATCACGATGCATGCCTTGGTGGAGCTGCACGGCCTGGACGAGAGGTCATGGAGCTGGCGGCGCGGCAGCGAGAGCCTGGCGGCGTTCCTGGGCCGCCTGCCCATCCAGGGGCCGGGCTGTCGGGTGCGGCAGGCCATCCAACGCCAGATCCTGCACAGCTCCGAGCGCTCCGACTTCTCTCCGGAACCGGGCCACCACCACGCCCTGGGGGTGGC
>CAZHIK010000493.1:0-7033 GCA_964532635.1 uncultured Enterobacterales bacterium | reverse complement strand
GAGGGCGGAGTTGGTGACACCTGACAGCCGGCCCATGTCAGGAGGTCTGGAATCGTAGACCATTACTCCCCCAGAAGTGTTGCGTTCCAGGACGCAGCCGACGACAGCAACGCTCGGGCCGCCCTGGGCGTTGATGCCGATCCCCAGTTCACCCGCCTGGTTGGCATTCGTGTTTCGGATGGTCGTGCCCGAAAGAACCACCTCGGTGCCCGTACCAGTAGCCGCAAGCCCTGCCCTGGCGTTGCTCTCGAGCACGCAGTCATGGACCGCCAGCGCGCCTCCACTATGGACACTGATACCACTGCCCGGTCCTCCGGTCCCGCCAAGCTGTGTGTGCTGGATCGTCGAGTCCGTGAGCGAGACATTGGTACCGGGGCCGGCAGCCAGGAGTCCAAGTACGGCACTGGCCTGGATCTCGCAGCGCACCGCCGTCAGCCTGGCGCCGTCCTGCGATGCGATACCGTACCCACCTTCAACACGAGCATCGGGTTCCGTGTTGCGGATCGTTGTGTCGACGAGCACCACCTCGGTAGCCGAGTCATAGGCGAAGACTCCTGTTCCCGAGTTCCCGTCCAGGGTACAGCCTGCGGCGGAGAGTCTCGCTCCGTCCTGAACCAGGATGCCGTCCCCGCTCTCGCCAACGCGGTCGTACTGAGTCCCACGAATGGTCGTGTCGACCAACTCGATGACGGAGTCGGAGCCAGCTGCGGCCCCCGCTGCGGGGTTCGCGACGAGCTCGCATCCCTCGGCCAGGATGGTTGCGCCGAACTGGGCCTCGATGCCGAATCCTCCATCCCCGTCTGGGTTCGTGAGCGTGTCTTGGATCCTGGTATTCACGAGTGTGACCGTCGAGCCCGTCTGGACAGCGGAAACTCCCACGCTGGTGTTGCGTTCGATGGCGCTGCGCTCGACCATGAGCGTCGCCCCAGTGTGGACGTAGATGCCGTAACCACCTCCCCCACTCCCATCGGGCAGGGTGTCCGTGATCGTCGTGTCCCTGAGCGTGACGGTGGTGCCCGAATCGTATGCAAGGACGCCCACCGGGGCGTTGCCGACGATCTCACAGCCCTCCACCAGCAAGTTTGTGGGCGCCAGCGAGAACTGGCTGGCTCCGATGCCGACGAAGGCGCTCTTTTCGATGTGGAGCCGAGACAGCCGCAGCGTCCCAGAGCCTATGTCCACCCCCAAGTACTTCGATCCGCTGACCTCGATACCGGACACACTCGCCTCTCCGTACATCAGATCGATGTCGATCCCAGGTGTGCTCGCATCCCCAACGCTCGCGTCCAAAGTCACCAACTCCCGACAACGCCCTGCAAGGTGCGCCCCCGGATTGGTCGTGCCGATGACCAGCGTCTCGGCGTACGTCCCCGCGGCGACCGCGACGAGCCCACCGCCTCGGCTGCCCGCCAGGTCCAGGCCTGCCTGAATGGAACGGTAGGGTGCCGCTTCGGTGCCGTCGCCGTCCTCCAAGGCGGCGATATCCACATACACGGTGTCCGAGTCCACCTCGAGCTCCCCCCAGGTTCCTGCACCGCAGGCCTCGGGGACGCAGTTCTCCCCGTCGGGAATATGCCCAGCGTCGCAGCTTTGGGAAGGGCCGACGTTTTCGCCGCTGGAGGGATTGCAGCCACAGGCTCCCAGCCCGGCCGCAAAGAGGACAACATGAGTGAAAGGAGACATCGATGACAGCCTTCGGAAGCGCCATTCTCTCACATGCGATGTTCGACGAACAAGCGAACGATCCTGCGGCAGCCCGTCGACGACTCCCCCCCCCCAAGCCGGCTTGTGTGATCGAGCCCTCGGCGTAGGCGGGAACATCGTCAGTGTGCTTTGCCTGATGCTGTTCTCACCGCCGCCCATCCAACTGAGCCCGGCGACCTTCTGCGCGGTCGTGGTGGTTCGGATCGTCTCGAGCCCCAAGGGGCAGCTCGACGTTTTCGACGGGTTGGAGAGAGGAGCCCGCGCTGGGCGCGTGAAGGAACATCGGCGTGGGGCCGAGGGCTGTGGGAATCTCGGCGATGGCCAGGTTCAGCGCCAGATAGAGCTCGCAGGTGGGCTGATCCCAGGTGGGACAGATCTCGGCTTCCGGGGCCTCCGGGTAGTCAGCTCCCGGCTCGAGGCAGGCTTCTCCTTGAACCAGCAGGTCGGGGGCGTTGCCCGACCAGGAGTTCCCGGAGAGCTGTGCCCGACCATCATCCAGGAACAAGCCGGCGCCTTGATTGTCGGTGAGCGTGTTGCCCTCTAGCTGTAGGCCCTGTGTGGCCTCCCAGGCACTGACCCCGGAGGCGAAGACCCCGTCGCCGCAGCGGCTGCCATTCCCGTGGGAAACCGCTGTGCTTCCGGTGATCTCATTGCCGATCAGGGCGTAGCTGCCCTCGCCTGCGACGTAGACACCCGCCAACCGATTGTCCGAGATCGCGGAGTCGGTGACGGCCAGTGAAGGGGGTGCCATGTCGAACTGTTGGACAGCGAAGACGCCCACACCACCGTCGAGGTTGGCGCTGGCAACTCCAAGGGAAACCGTGGACTCGAGGATCTCGAGCCTCCCTGCGTCGAGCACCGCGCCTCCAGCGAACTGGTTGTCGAGGAGGGTGCAGTTGGAGCAGACGAGCTCCCCTGCGGCTACCGCATACAGGCCCGGACCCTCTGCTCTCTGCACGAGCAGTCCGGAGGCCGCAATGGTTGCGCCGGTCTGCGCACACAGCCCTGGGGCGATGGCGCTCTTCTGGCTGAAGCCGATCGTGGTCCCCGTGATGGATGAGGTGCGTATCGCCACATGGGTACCCGGATCGCTGGCCACAAGCCCGACCTCGGTGTTGGCATCCAGCTCACAGGACTCGAGGATCAGGCTCGCACCGCTGGTGACCTGGATTCCTTTTCCCCCCTCGCCGTCATCACCGGGCAACGTGTCCCGAACTGTGCACTCCGTCAGCTCGGCCACCGTGCCCGGATCGCCGATCGACATACCCACCGCGCGGTTTTCACTCAGCTCGCAGCGCAGCGCGGACAGCGACGCGCCCGCGCAGACCTGGACACCCATGCCTCCGTCCCCGAGCACGTAGGGCAGCGTGCGCTCGATGGTGGTGTCCACCAGCGTCGCCTCGGTGCCCGCCTGGGCCACCATCACACCCACGGCGCTGTTGCCCATCAGGCGACAAGCATCGGCGCGGAGCGTGGCACCGCCGTGGATGTCGAGCCCAAAACCGCTTTCCTCGACCTCGTTGGACCGCGTACCGTGTACAAGGGTGTCCACCAGGTTCGCCGTCGTCGTGGGGTCGCAGGCCCAGATGCCTACAGAAGTGCTGCCATCCACCTCGCAGCGGCGGGCGATCAGTGTGCAGCCATCCTGGACCTCGATGCCTCGCCCCCTACGCCCCTCCCTGCCGAGCGAGGTATCGCGCACGAGTGTGTCAACGAGTGAGATCTCCGTGCCCGGCTCCGCTGCCTTGATCCCGCACTCGGTGTTGTCCATGAGCGCGCATCCCACTGCGGACAGCCGGGCACCGCCGCTCACCTGGAGTCCGAAACCTCCTCCCCAGCTCGAGTGCGGCTGCGTGCCCCTCACCGCCGAGTCAACGAGCGTCACCCTGGTGTCTGTGTCGAAGACCGCGACACCGATGCCCGCGTTGGAGTCCAGCTCACAACCACTGGCCCATAGCTGTGCCTCGCCGTAGACATCGAGCCCGTACCCCGTTCCTTTCTCGTCGGGTAGCGTTCCCCGGATGATGGTGTCCTCGAGAACAACCTGGGTACCTGGAGCGTCAGCCCGGAGCCCGAGCCCCGTGTTTCCGCTGATGTTGCCGTGCTCTACACGAAGCGCTCCACCGTCCTCGACCACCACGCCGTAGCCGAAGCCTCCGTCGGACCAGGGCCGTGTGCCACAGATGCTGCCGCCCGTGACCGTCACTTCGGTGTCGGTACCATCGATCCGAAGCCCGACCAGCTCGTTGTCGTCGAGCTTGGAGTCGATGATGGTCACCACTCTGGACGCCGTGATGCTGCTGCGGGTGCACCAGATCCCTCCGAACGCGCTCCCCGCCACTTCCATCCCGGCCAGCTCCACGACTCCCGATCCCACCTTCACCCCGGTGGAGCCCGATCCGACCACCGCCAGGCCGGACACCATCACCTCCCCATACGCCGCAGCGATGTCCAGCCCCGGGATCCCCTCCCCACCAATGCTCGCATCCACCGTCACCAGCTCCCTGCAGCGTCCCGCGAGGTGCACGTCGGCGTGGTTCGTGTCCATGTTGAGCGTCTCCGGGTAGCTGCCGGCCGCCACCGCCACCAGCCCACCACCACGGCTGCCAGCGAGCTCCAGCCCGGCCTGGATGCTGCGCAGCGGAGCCAACTCGCCACCATTCCCAGCCTCCGCAGTCTCGATGTCCACAAAAACCGTATTCTCGTCCACCTCCAAGGCTCCCCATGTCCCAACACCGCAAGCCTCGGGCACGCATTGCCCCCGGTCCGCCAGCCAGCCTTCGGCGCAGTCCGGCACCTCGCCCGTGTCCTGTCCACGCCGCTGCTGCTCCCCGCATCCAGCCAGGGAGAGCCCGAGGACGGTCAGAAGCGGTAGGGCTGGGGGGATTCCGTTCAACGTCGATGACCTCGGTCCACGATGATCCCACAGGGCGGACAGCGGAGCCACCGCCGATGCTCGACATGGATGCCAAAGTCCGTCAGCAAGTTCGGCCATGCCTTTGGCGTCTCTTTCACAGACGAGACTCTGATCGACGCCGCGGCCGCGTTGGTGCGCACCTGGCTCCAGAGCCCTGGGTTCGCGCAGGCGTTCGGGCGGGTGTAGATGCCAACAGAGGAGCCGGCGAGCTGAATGCTCCCTGAAGAACCACCACGAAATTCACCTCCCCGGTGGTCGCCTGTCAGCTCTGCGCCGCCAGCGGCACCTCGCCCGCCGCCGTCGGCGCCTTGGCAGATCCGGTGCAGTCAGCGTGCCCGCGCACGCGAGACGCTCGCGCCTGTACACAGTTTGCGACGGGCTCTATGCCGCGCTCAACACGCGGTGCGACCCGGACAGAAACTGTCCGGCCAACAGCGGGAATAAGAGCAAACAAAGCGGGGAACCGTTAGGTTGTACGTGTTCCCCCGATCCTGCCCGACCCCTTCCTCCATGGACCTCCCCGGAGCCCCCATGTGCGATAGCTGTGCCTCCCACTTCGACGACTCCCCCACACCCCAAGCCGATCTTCGCGAGCAAGCCCAAGCCCTCCACCAGCGTATCGGCCTGCTGGTCCAGCTCCAGCGCCGCGCCGCCCGCGAGCTGGCCCTGTCATTCGACCGCATGGCCGCGGGCGGGCTGTGTCGAGAACTCGGCTACGCCGGCATCGTCGAGTACGGGGTGCAGTGCTTTGGGTTCTCACCCAGCAAGTCGCGACAGCTCGAGCGCCTGGGGCGCCGGCTGCCGGACCTGCCGGTGTTGGACAATGCCATGTGCGAGGGAGCCCTGGGTTGGACCAAGGCCCGCACACTCATCCAGGTGGTCACGCCGGAGACGGAAGAGGTGTGGGTCGAGCGCGCCATCGGGCTGAGCAACCGCGAGCTCGAAGAACAGGTCGCTCGCTCCACCCACGGAGACGATCCGCCCGAGCCCGAAGACGACTGGGAGCCCGAGCGCTACCTGTGGCTCCAGGCTCGCATGGGTCCGCTGCACTTCCAGCGCTTCATGCGGGCGGTCCAGGAGCTACGCCATCGCCTGGGCGATCCGTACATCAGCCTCAGCCAGGCGATGCTGCTGATGGCCGACCTGGTGTTGGATGGGGAGCCGCAGGTGGAGGAGGAGCCGGAAGAGGTGGCACACGTGTGCCACGAAGAGGACGCGGGCTCGAATGCGTTCGGGCACACCACCCGCATCATCGCCCACCGCTGCCCCGATTGTGAGCGGAGCTGGGTGGAGTCACGTGCTGGGCGGATCGAACTCGAGGACGAGGACCGGGAGCTCGTGGAGTGCGATGCCGAGGTGGTGGCGGGGGACCACAGCGCGGGAACGCCTGGGCATGTCACGCGGACCATTCCGCCGGCGACACGTCGGGCTGTGCTCATTCGAGACGGGATGTGCTGCACAGCGCCGGACTGCCGGAATCGCAAGCACCTGGAATTGCACCACATCGTGCCCCGAGCTGAGGGCGGGGATCACTCGCCCGAGAACCTCACAACGGTTTGCTGGGCTCACCACGACATGATCCACAAGAGGGTGATCGACCTTCGGCGGGGCAGCGAAGGTGATCTCGAGTGGAACCGAGGCTTCGGCGAGCCCCTGGCGGCGCGGATCATCATCCAGGGCGAAGGCGCCGAGCTGGGCCACGAGCATCTCGATGACCTGGAGGGGCTCGGAGAGATCCTCGAGGACATCTTCGGGGAGCCCGAGGAGGTGGCACACGTGTGCCACGATGTGGAACCGACGAAGCGCTAACCCCGGGGACGGCAGTTCGTGCGCTTGGGGGATGCCGCGAGGATGGCTCCGTCCTGGTATGGACGGAATGTGCCGGTGTAGCGCGGGCGGTTCACTCCACCGCCTCATCGACGATCAGGTCCCCCGCGACCTCCGCCCTCCACTTCGTCCTGCTTCGTAGATCCTCGTTCCAGTGGTCTTCGAACGCCAGGGCCATGACCGCTCGCATGGGGCCGTCCTCGTGCGAGTGCGCGAAGGTTCTGAAGTTGCGTGCACCGCTCTCCTTCAGCTCTTCGGGCAGCGCCTCCATGAGGTGAGTGCAGCATTCGTGCTGGTCCTCCGGGAGCGTGACCGTGACCAGGCAGGGGTACTCGGAGCAGTCGAGGTGGTCGATCGCGGCCAGGTCACTCCACGCCACGGGAAGCACGGCCTCCAGAGAATCCCTCCCGAAGAGCTCTGGCACCTCCGCGGGCCACTCCTGCCACCTTCCCTCGTAGACCCGAAGCTGGCCCCGCAGCAGCCTGGCCTCGAAGCGGCATGCCTCCAGCTCCTCATCCTCCTCGTCAGCCACGTTGAACGGAACCCCTTCGGGGTAGCTGGGGGCGGGTAGCAGCGTCGGCGACA
>CAZHIK010000492.1:0-7034 GCA_964532635.1 uncultured Enterobacterales bacterium | reverse complement strand
CCATAGCGGCTGGGAACTGGTGAGCGCCCCACGCCCCTGAGCGGGTCCCTCGCTGCTCACGCACCTCGACCTCCCCGCCCTGGCCGAAGCGGTCGAGACCCACGAGAGCCTGGTGGACGACGAGCCCAGCCGCTTCTACCCAGAGCTGCCCACCAACGCCCCCTCGGCCGCCTGGCTCGCCGCGCGGGGCTTCACCCTCGACCTCGGTCCGGGGGCCTCCCGGCTGGCCGGTGTGCTGGTGGTGGGGTCGGAGCAGGCCGACAGCTGGTCCAACAACGGCGATCTACAGCCCATGGTCCGCTACGCCACCTTGGCTGGAAACGTCGCCACCCGGGTGCACCTGATCGATCCATCCGACGCTCCCGACCCCACCGGCTAGCGCATGCTCGCCCTGGCGTTGTGCTGCGCGCTGCTGCCCGCGGCCTCGGCCGCAGAGCTGGAGCTGCTGCCCCACAGACGGCTCACCCCGCTGCTGCCCGCCGACCCCCAGGAGACCAGCAACAGTCTGCTCTTCCGGAGCGAAGAGCCGCCCCTCGAGGGCGTCGTCGGGCACACCGCCGGGCTGCTGCGGCTGGAAGCCGGGCCGATGGATCTGCAGCTCGAGCTGGGAGCCGCCATCTTCCTGGGCTTCCTGCCGGGGGAGTCCTTCACCTTCGGCATCGCCACCGTCGACGGGCTGATCCGGGTGCCCGTGGCCCTCGAGTGGGGTGACCTGCACGCCTCGCTGGAGTGGACCCACATCTCCGCCCACTACGCCGATGGCGTACGCTACGACGAGCAGCTGCCGCAGAACACCACCGGCTACAGCCGGGAGCAGCTGCGCCTGTTGGCCGCCTGGGACTTCCCCTGGGTTCGGCCCTACCTCGGCCTGCGCCAGCTGGTGCACAGCATCCCCCAGTCCCCCGGCTTCGCAGCCCAGGTGGGGGCCGAGGCCCACGGTGAGAGCGTGACCACCTGGTACGCGGCGGCCGATCTGGCCTGGGCGGCCGACACCGACTGGGCCACGCGGGCCAGCGGCCAGACGGGGCTGCTGATCCGACGCTCGGAGGGCACCGCCATGCGCCTCGGGCTGGTGGGATTCCGCGGTCCCGCCCTGGCGGGCAAGCGCCGGGGAGAGCTCGACCGCTACGTCGGTGGTGTGCTCGGCTTCGACTGGCACGGAGGATGGAACTGATGGAAGGCTTCGAGCACCTCCACGTGAGCACTGTCGAGGACGGCAAGCTGGTCCTGCTGGAGCTCGAGCATGGCAAGGCCAACGAGATGGGCCGCGATCAGACCGGAGAGCTGGCCCGGCTCGTGGATCGGCTCCCAGCCAGCCCAGCTCGAGCACTGATCAGCTCCAGCCGCAAGCGCACCCGCTCAGGCACCCCCGTGTTCTCCGCGGGCGCCGACGTTCGGGAACGGCGCGAGTGGGACGAGGCCAGCGTGCTGCTCCACGTGCGCGGGCAGCGGCGCACCATGAGGCGCCTGGCCCAGGTGCCCCAGTTCCACATCTGCGTGGTGGATGGCCTGGCGCTGGGCTGGGGCACCGAGTTCACCCTGTGTGCCGACTACGTCATCGCCGGCCCTCAAGCACGCTTCGGGCTGCCAGAGACCGGCCTGGGCATCGTGCCCGGAGCCGGGGGCAGCGCCCACCTCGCGGCCCGGGTGGGCCTGGGCCACGCCCTGCGCCTGGGGGCCAGCGGCGAGCTGGTGGACGCCGCGGGAGCGGTAGCCATCGGGCTGGCCCACGAACGCTTCGACAGCGGCGAGGACGCCCTGGATCGCGCCCTCGCCCTCGCCCGTCGGGTGACGTCTCGCTCCCCTACCGCCGTGGCTGCGTTCAAGGACGCCGTGCTCAACGGGCTGGGCCTGCCTCCCCACGAGCGGGACGCCCTCGAGGGTCGCGCCTATGAGCACTGTGTGGTCTCCGGCGAGGCCGCCCGTGGCCGCCAGCACTTCGAGGCCCTGGCCCGGGGAGAGATCGTGGACTGGGGAGACCGGGAGCCCTTCGAAGGCTAGAGAGCACAGCCCATGCATGCCCTCACCGCCACCCGCCTGTCGTTCGTCGCGCTGCTCCTGTCGCTGGGCTGCGACAGCGGCGACAGCACCTGCGCATCCCTCCGCGACGAGGTGGAGCGCGAGAACTGCCAGTTCGAGCTCGTGGCCACCCTGTTCGAGGACGGCGACCCGGCGTGGAAGCAGCAGCTGGCCGCCGTCCCCACCGCGGCGAGCCGGGATCTGGTGCGGCTGCGCTTGGCCATCATCGAGCCGCAGCAGGGGCCAGCCATCTGTGCCGAGGTCGAGACCGACGCGGCCAGAGAGCGCTGCAAGCAGGTGGTGGGCCGCCCTCACCTCGCCTCACCGCCGCGTCCTCCGGGCGGGGGCACGCCGTGAGCGCGCTGCTCGCGCTGCTCGTCCTGGCCTGCAGCAGCGACCAGCAGGTGGTCGAGCGGGCCATCGAGCGCCCCGCTGCCTCGGCCGAGGATCCCCTCGCCGCCTGCGCCGACCAGGACTTCGAGCAGATGGCGGTGCTGTGTCACATCGAGGTCGCCGCTCGCGCCGGGGCCGAGGGGGACGCCGAGCTGGCCGAGGGGGCCTGCGCCCGGGTCCCCGAGGGCACCTGGGCCAAGGAGTGTCACTTCCGCGCCGGTGAGGAGCTGGCAGGGGCGGGCCTGGTCGTGGACGCCCTGGGCCACTGCGCCCAGGCCGGGCGCTTCGCCCGCTTCTGTGTCACCCACGGCGCCTGGGCCATGCAGCCGGACCGTGAGCTGAGGGCCGACCGACCGCCCGAGGAGCTGGTCTCAGCGTTCGACGCCATCCTGGTGGACATCGAAGCCGCCGTGGGGCAGCTCGAGGCCGAGATCCAGCCCGAGGCCCTGGACAGCTTCCGCATGGCCCTGTGGTCCAACGCCTACTACGGCACCGGCCGCGCCCACCCCGCCGCTGCTCGGGCCGCGAGCCCAGGGCAGCGCCCTCAGGCTCGCAGCGCCTACCTCATGGAGGCCGCTCGCCTGCTCTGGGTCGCCGACGCGGTACCCATCGAGGGCGCCGTTGAACAGCTGCTGGAGCACTGGCAGGGCGAGCTGCCGGCCCTCGAGGGCGAGCCCCTGGCGCGCGAACAGCGCCACGGTCGGTACAGCGTGCCCCTCCCGGTGCCCTGCGAGCGAGAGCTGCAGCCGGTTCCCCTCTACGGCGGCGGGCGCCGTATCCTGGGGGCCGACGGCGACGAGGATCTGCTCATCGCAGGCCTCGAGGCGCTCTTCTTCCGCCCCGACACCACCGCAGAGCACTTCCAGCCCTGGGTCGATGATCCCCGCGACCGGGTGCGCTGGACCGCGGCCCGCCTGCTGCGGCTGAGCGAGCCCGGCGAGCTGGACATGGTCACCACCCTCGAGGCGCTGACCCGCCACAGCGACAGCTGCGTGGCCTGGCATGCCCGCGACGGACTCGACAAGCGCAGCTGGGAGCGCAAGCCCGGAGGACCCCGATGATCGCCTTCGTCACCCGCCCCATCCCCGAAGCAGGCATGGCCCTGCTGCGGCAGGCCGGACTCGAGATCCGGCTCCGGGACGCGGAGAGCCCCATCCCTCGCAGCGAGCTGCTGGCCGGAGTGGCCGAGGCCGACGCCTTGCTGTGCATGCTCACCGACAAGATCGACGCCGAGGTGCTCGACGCCGGCCGGCTGCGGGTGGTGAGCAACGTGGCGGTGGGGGTCGACAACATCGACCTGGAGGCCGCCCACGCGCGGGGCATCCCGGTCACCAACACCCCCGGCGCCCTCACCGACGCCACCGCCGACATGGCCATGGCCCTGCTCCTGGCGGTGGCTCGCCGCGTTCCAGAGGGCGACGCCATGGTGCGTCGAGGCGCCTTCAACGGCTGGGGACCGATGACGATGCTGGGCGCCGAGCTGTCCGGCTGCAAGCTGGGCATCGTGGGGCCCGGGCGCATCGGGAGCGCCGTGGCTCGCCGGGCCGCGGCCTTCGGCATGGAGATCCTGATCCACGGCCTCGAGGACCACCCCGAGTGGGGTCCCTCCATCCCCCTGGACGACCTGCTGGCCCAGGCGGACTTCGTCTCCCTGCACTGCCCGCTGACCCCGGACACCCACCACCTGCTGGACGCGGAGCGGCTGGGGCGGATGAAGCCGGGCTCCTACCTGATCAACACAGCGCGCGGTCCCGTTGTGGACGAAGCCGCGCTGGCGGAGGTCCTGGGCAGCGGCCACCTGGCGGGCGCGGCGTTGGACGTCTTCGAGCGAGAGCCCATCGTACACCCGGGGCTGATGGAGCTTCGCAACGTGGTGCTGGCCCCCCACGCAGCCTCTGCCACCCACCGCACCCGCGACGCCATGGCCCGCATGGCGGCCCGGGACCTGGTGGCCGTGCTCGAGGGCCGCGAGCCCTCCCACAGGGTGGCCTGATCATGGGCGCCTCCCGCGACGTCCTGGGCATCGGCATGGCCGTGGTGGACAGCTTCGTGCTGGCCGGCGACGCCTTCCTCGATCGCTGCGGCCTGGCCCGTGGCGGCACCACCTTCCTGGACCGCACGGCCTTCCTGGAGCTGATGGAACAGGCAAAGCAGCTGGGCCTGCTGGCCCACTGCCCTGGAGACAACGCCCGCAACATGTGCACCGCCGCCACCGCCCTGGGGGCCCGGGCGACCTTCTTGGGCGCCACAGGCAACGACGAGCTGGGGGGCCTGTTCGAGGGCGAACTGCGAGCCGCGGGGGTCGAGGCACGGCTCGAGCGGAGGGAGGGCCCCTCGGGCTCGATCCTGGCCGTGATCACACCCGACAGCGAGCGCAGCTTCGCACTGCACATGGGCGTGGCCGATCGCCTCAGCGGCCTGCCCGACGGCTGGCCCGAGGGCTTCCAGTACCTCTACGCCACCTCCACCACCCTGCTCGAGCCCAGCGCCACCCGCGAGGTCGTGCGCGAGGCCGTCGCGCGGACCGAGGACCTGCCCACCGGGGTGGCTCTGTCCCTCGAAAACGCCCCCTTCCTGCGCCGTCACCAGGCCGAGCTCGACGCCCTGATGGGCGGCGACTACGCCCTGGTCATGGGCAACGAAGAGGAGATGGAGGTGGCCTTCGGGAGCGGCCCCTTCGCCCTGAGCCGCGCCCTGCAGGTGGCCCGTATCGTCATCCTCAAGCGAGGTGGGCGGGGCTCCACCGTGGTCACCCGCGGCGGCGATCGCTGGGAGATCCCCGCCTGTCCGGCCAAGCTGGTGGACACCACCGGAGCCGGAGACTTCTTCGCCGGCGCCGTGCTGGCCAGGCTGTGCCAGGGCGCCGATCCCGCCAGCGCGGCCCTGGCGGGCTCCTGGGTAGCAGCCCGGGTGGTCGAGCGCATCGGCGCACGCTTGCCCGACGACTTCGACGCGAAGCTGGTTCCGGTAAGCTGGACCCCTCCCCCGGGTGGCCCGCGGTGAACATACTGGACTTCGAATCCAGCCCCCCTGCACCGCCATGAACGAGAACGTCCTGCTCGCCTTCGGCTTGACGCTGATCGCCGGCCTGTCCACCGGGATCGGCAGCGCCCTGGCGCTACTCGTCAGGCGCACCAACACGCGCTTCCTCGCGCTGTCGATGGGCCTGAGCGCTGGCGTGATGATCTACGTGTCCTTCACCGAGATCCTCGGAGAGGCGGAGCACTCGCTTAGCGAGCGCTTCGGCGAGGCCGGCCCCTTCTGGACCGTCGTCGCCTTCTTCGCTGGCATCGCCATCATCGCGGTCATCGACCGCTTAGTGCCCGTGCCGAGCAATCCCCACCACGCCGGACGGGTCGAGGATCTGAACCCCGAGCGCCGGCCCGACAAGCTGCTGCGCATGGGGATCTTCACCGCGCTGGCCATCGCCATCCACAACTTCCCGGAGGGCGTGGCCACCTTCGCCTCGGCACTGGCCGACCCCACCCTGGGCATCAGCATCGCCGCGGCCATCGCCATCCACAACATCCCCGAGGGCATCGCGGTCTCCGTGCCCGTCTACTACGCCACCGGCAGCCGCAAGAAGGCGTTCTGGCTCAGCTTCGCCTCGGGACTGAGCGAGCCCGCGGGGGCGGTGGTCGGCTACCTGTTCCTCCGAAGCTTCATGGGTCCCGCGGTGATGGGCTCCCTGCTGGCGGGGGTGGCCGGTGTGATGGTGTTCATCTCCCTGGACGAGCTACTCCCGGCCGCGCGGGAGTACGACGAGGGCCACCTGGCCATCTACGGCCTCGTCGCAGGCATGGCGGTGATGGCTGCCAGCCTGCTGCTGCTGGGCTGACGCGCTCTCGCTCCCCGGTAGGGGCCCTGCTATGAGGGTCGCTGTCTCGAGGAGCCCATGCGCGAGCAGGACCCCCAGCCCGATCCCGTCGCTGCTGGCCGCATCGCCGGCCTGCTGGGTCCCGGGCTGCTGCTGATCCTGCTGGTGGCTTGGGGCCTGATCTGGATCGGGCCCGAGCGCGATCGCCAGCGCCTGCTGGACCAACGCGAGGCCGGACTGGCCGAGCTTCCCCCTGCCCCGCCACCGGGCGCCACCTCCGGGATCGACAACCGCACCCTCGACCCTCGCGAGGAGCGAGGCTCACCCCCTCCCCCAGCGCACGAGCAGCCCCCAGGCCCCCCAAGGCACCCAGGTTCCATCCACTCCCGCGGGCGCAAGCCGGCATCGCCGCCGACACCGGGAACGCCTTGAGCCCGCCCGCCTCCGCTGTCACCCGGCGTGGCCTTGCGATCATCGCCTGGTCGCTGGCGGCCACCCTGCTCACCACGGTGCTGGTGGAGCACAGGGGCCTGCGCTGGGTCCAAGGGGTGGTCTGGCCCAACGACCTGTACACCTTCCAGCAGGTCGAGCAGGGTCCCCTCGACGTGGTGGTCATGGGATCGAGCCGCGCGGCCTTCGGCATCAACCCCTCGAGCCTCGACCGGTGCCTCGAGGCCGAGCTGGATCGGCCGGTGGCCACCGCCAACCTGTCGCGGGCCTTCACCACCACCTACGCCGCGGATCTGCTCGCGCGAGACCTGCTCACAGGCACCCGGGCCCCCAAGGTGCTGGTGCTGGTGGTGCT
>CAZHIK010000491.1:0-7035 GCA_964532635.1 uncultured Enterobacterales bacterium | reverse complement strand
ACCCCGATCCCCACCCCCATCGAAAGGCTCCCCCGGCGTCCCGTCGAACCCGGCGCCGCGGCCCCTCCTCCCACTCCCACCCTCCCCCTGCCCGAGCGCCCTACCCACCAGTCCAGCTCCACCCTGGCCGTGGTCGGCCACTTCGTCCGGGAGCGCACCTGGTGGCTGGTGGGTGCCGCCCTGACCGTGGTGGGCTCCTTCTTCGTGGCCGGCACCGTCTGGGCCGATCTGGGCACCGCTCCCCGCATCGGCCTGGTGCTGCTGGGGCTGGGCACCTACGCCCAGGCCTTCGCCGTCATCGGCCACCGCCTGGCCCGGCAGCAGGGCGGCGAGCGCGCCGGCCGCTGGCTCGTCGGAGTGAGCGTGGCCCTGGCCCCCGTGCTGGCCATGGCGGCCGGCAGCGGCTGGGCTCTGGGGGGCCTGGCCGGTCTGGCCTTCACCGGCCCCGCGCTGACCGCCGTGGCCCTGCTGCTGGCCTGGCGTCTTCCCCGGGATCTTCCCGTGCTGCTCCCCGACCGGGCGCGGCCCCTGCGCTGGCTGTACGGCGGCCTGTCCCTCGCCGTTGGACTGCTGCCCCTGATCGGCTCTCCGGCCTGGCTGTTGCTTCCCGC
Organism: uncultured Enterobacterales bacterium; assembly: GCA_964532635.1. Classification (GTDB taxonomy): domain Bacteria; phylum Myxococcota_A; class UBA796; order UBA796; family JAFGLY01; genus CALDOK01. The sequence goes on along the minus strand of CAZHIK010000491.1, from coordinate 6,424 downwards.
GGCTGCGGCCGCCATCGGCCTGTGGTGGGCCTTGACCCGCTGGAAGCGCCTGCCCCCCGCCGCTGCACTGCTGCTGCTTCACCCCATCGCCTTCCACGCCTACCTGGCCCCCCACGGCTGGAGCGGCGCCTACGCGCCCACCCTGGCGGTCGCCGCCCTGGCGGTGCTGTACCTGGACGCGGCCCTGGGTCGCTGGCGCGGGGTGCACGCCCTGCGCCTGCGGGGGCTGCGGGGCGTGGTGGCCCTGGGCCTGGCGGGCCTGGCCCTGCTGCTGCTGATCCCCGGCTTCACCCCCCTGCCCAGCGGCCCCGAGAGCAGCCTCACCGGCCTGCTGCTGGTGCCCTTCTTCGTGGGGGCCGCCCTGTGCTGGCGGCGCCCCGCCCTGGTTCACGGCAGCTTGCTGGCCGCGCTCATCTTCACCCTGGCCCTGCCCGATCTGTTCTGGGCGGCTGTGGAGCCCTTCCTGCTGCTGGCGGGGCACGCCCTGGGCTACAGCGACGAGCCCCTGCCCCTGGCCTGGTACAGCATGACCCTGCTGCCCTACGTGCTGGTCTGCCGACTGGCCGCCGGGGGGTTGCGTCGCACGGGCTGGCGCCAGGTCGAGGCCATGAGCGATCACGCCTGGCGCTGGACCTTCACCGTCAGCCTGCTGCTGGTGGTCATCGCCCACACCCGTGGAGACGACTTGCGTCCCGCCCTGCTGGCCTTGCCCCTGCACGGCATGTTGTGGCTGCGGGAGCACCGAGTCCGCAGCCTGGTGAGCGGCGCCCTGCCCTGGGCTGGGCTGCTGGTGTGGACCGTGGACCTGTTGTGGTACCTGGATGTCGGAGTCCACGCGCGGCTGTTCGCGGGCACCGCGGTGGTGCTGGCCATGCTCCCCGCGAGCACCCTGCTGGCCCGCTGGTTGGGCGAGTCCTCGGTGCGCGCTGGCGCCCGCTGGGTCGCCGTGCCGGCGGCGCTGTTCGTCACGGACCTGCTCGGCGGCTGGGAGCTCCCGGCACTGGGCCTGGCCCTCACCGGGGGCGCGCTGTGGATCGTGAGCCTGAACCTGCGCCCCCTGGGAGCCCCGCCCTCCAAGAACCTGTACCGCCTCGAGAGCACCCTGGCGGTGCTGAGCCAGGCCCTGCTGCTGAGCGGCGGCCTGTTCTGGGGGCTGCAGCAGGACCTGGGCGCCCTGAGCTGGGCGGCGAGCCTCGAGGCCGTCGCCATCGTCGCCGTGGCCCTGGCCTGGTGGCTGCCCCGGCGCCGTGAGCAGGTGGGAGCCAGCTGTGTGGCCCTCGAGGTCTGGGCCCACGGCCTGGCCCTGGCCGCTGTGATCGTGCTGCTGAGCCTGAGCGGCTGGGAGCGCAGCCTGATGAAGCTGCCCGTGGCCTTGCTGCTGGCCTGGTGGCTGGCCCGCACGAAGAACCCTGTCTACGGTGCGCTGCTGGTCTTCGGCGTGACCGAGTCCATCCTGCGACGACTGTGGCTGGCCGAACTCCTCGAGCCCGGCAGCCTGGCGGTGATCGCCGTCGCGCTGTGCTGGCTGCCCGCTGCGGTGCTGGCGACAGCTCGGCGTGCGCAGCCGCGCTTTGGCGCCCACTGGCTACATCGCGGCCTGGGCCGGCCCGCGACCTGGCTGGGCATCGTCGCCGCAGTCGTCGCCCTGCCAGCCTTGTTGCTGCAAGGCGCACCCGGAGTCGAGGGTCAACTGGCCGCCGCATCCTTGATCGCCATGCTGCTGGCAGCGAGCGCCCTGGACCGCGAGCACGGAGTGCTCTTCGAGGCCGGCGCCTGGCTGGCGGCCGTGGCCTGTGCCACCCTCTGGGGACTCGGCGACCCCCTGCCCGGAGTGCCGCCCTGGATCGGCGTGCTGCCCGTGGCCCTGGGCCTGCTGGCGGCCTGGCGTCCGAGCGCGGTGCGCCGGGGTGCCACCGTCGCCGCCATCGCCGGGGCCGTCCTGGTCGCGGCCTTCTGCAATGTGCTGGAGCAGCTGCACCTGATCGCCGCGGTGGCGGGCGCCCTGAGCCTGCTGGCCCTGCGCCGGCCCAAAGGCTGGGCCGATGCCGCCATCGTGGCCTGGGTGCTGCTCGTCCTGCTGGGCCTCCAGCGAGCCGCGGACCCCGAGCCCGGTGTGCACCTGATGGTGCTCAGTGGCTTCACCGTGCTGCTTTGGGGACTGGCTCGCTCCCGGGCGCACGCTCCACCCTTGGCGGCCGCGGCCCAGCGCACGGGACTGGGCATGGCGTGGCTCGGAGCGGTGGGCTGGCTGATCTGGACTGTGGGCACGTCCATCAAGGGCGGCCTGGGCGCCTGGCCCCTGGGCATGGCCGCCGCTGCGGCCGTGCTGCTGGCCTACCGCCAGGGCTTCGCAGCGCGCTTGCTGGCCGCCTGGGCGGCCTCCGCCATGTTGCTGAGCCTCGACGCGCCGGTGGAGCTGCACCCCCTGGCCTGGCTGATCCTGGCCGCCGCTGCCTGGCTGCCCTCCCCCCGCCGTCGCCTCGACCGCGTCGGCACCCGCATCCTGACCGCGGCCGCCGCCGCAGGGCTGGTGGTCGTAGCGGTGCTCGAGCCCAGCACCCGCCCCCTGGCCGCCTTCGGACTGGCCGCCGCCGGCCTGCTGGCCGCCCACATCGGCTCCCGCCACCGCTGGGCCTGGGCCGGGCTGGCCGCAGGCCTGCTCTGCGCAGCTGCGCTCGAGCCCCTCGAGCCCGTAGCGATGCTGATGCGAGCCTCCCTGGCCTTCACCCTCACGGCCAGCCTGGTCCACGCGGCCCCCCGCCGGGGCCGGGTTCCGCCCCAGGCAGCGCTGTGGCTGGCGGGCACCGTGGGCCTGGCCCTCACCGCCCAGGCCTGGATCCTGGCCGCCCTGGCCGGCGCCGCAGGGGCCCTGATCCTGGCTCGCAGCACCCGGGGCATGCAGACCCGAGGACCGCGCCTGCTCGAGGAGCCCGCCGGCTGGATCCTGCTGATCGGCTCGGTGGCCCTGCGGGTGCTGGATCAGGGCGGCACCGCCGAGTGGTACCTGCTGGCCGCCGCCATCCCCGCCCTGGCCTGGGGCCTGCCTCGGCCCTGGCTGTTCCTGGCCGGCCTGCCCCTGTTGGCTTGGCTGCCCAGTGAGCTGCCCGGGATGGACTTCACCGTGGCCTGGCCCGCAGCCCTCGCGGCCCTGGGGCTGGTGGCCTGGCCCCTGCGCGACAGCCTGCCCGGCCGCGGCAAGGTCGCCTGGCTCTGCATCGGCCTGGGCACCGCCGCAGCCCTGCTGACCCTCATGGATCGCGGCCCCGCCACCTACGCGGCCGTGGCCGCCGCCGTGGCCTTGGGCTGGTGGCTGCTGGAGCGGCGCGACCTGGCCCTGGTCCAGGCCGCCGCCGCGGCGGTGATGCTGAGCTGGGACGCCATGGGACCCGAGACCGGCGTTCCCGCGCTGCTGCTACTGGCGACGGCTGTGGCGGCCCGCGGCCTCGGCGTCCGCTGGGTGGAGTGGGTCAGCCTGGGCCTGCTGGTGCCCGCCTGCATCATGGGCACCGACGGCCCCCTGAACCTACGGGCCAGCGGCTGGCAGCAAGCCGTGATGGCGGGGGCCTTCGCCCTGTCCGCCCACCACAGCGCCACCGGACGCAGCCCCGCGCGCTGGTACCTCACCCTGGCCTGGGGTGCGGGCCTGTACCTCGAGCTGCGCACCTGGGGCCCCCTGCGGGATCTCGACCCAGGCTACGAGCTGCCCCTGCTGGTGGGCATCGGCCTCGCGCTGGAGTGCTCGGCGCTGGTGCTGCAGCGGCGGCGGGACAAGGCCTGGGTCCAGCCCCTGCGCAACGCCACCTTCCTCATCGCGCTACTGGCCCCCATCAGCGCCTGGCTGCTCGGCGGGCACAGCTCTCTGGGCGTGGCCCTGGCCGGCTGCCTGCTCTGCCTGCGCTGGGTGCTTCGGGAGCGCTGGGAGGAGCTGGTGCTCGGCATCGCGCTGCTGAACGTGGCCACGGTGATGCTGTTCCTGGACATCGGCTGGACCGAGCCCATCGCCTGGGTGGGCCCCACGGGCCTGGCTCTGCTGGTCGTCGCCCAGCTGCTGCGAGACGGCCTCGACCCCCGCATCCGCGACCTGCTGCGTTACGCCGGCGCCTGCTGCATCTACGTCACCGCCCTGGGCCAAGCCGTGTTCGACCCGGCCTGGACCCTGGGCCTGGTGCTCATGTCCATCGCCGGCCTGGCCGTCGGCAGCCTGCTGCGGGTCCGGGCCTTCCTGTACCTGGGCAGCGGCTTCTTGGCGGCCGCCCTGGTCACAGAGCTGCTGCGCTTCGGCCTGAGCCACAGCCAGTTCTGGGCCTTCTACCTGACCACCATCGGGCTCACGATCCTGGCCGGCATGGTGACCCTGACCATGCTGCGCCCCAGGCTGGCCATGATCCGCAACCGCTGGCAGGAGCGGATGGAGGACTGGGAGTAGGGGCCTGACGCCCGCAGCCCCTACCCCTCCAGCTCCGCTGCCTGGAGGTAGAGCTGGAACTGGTCGCCGCAGGTGGAGTAGTCCCACTGGGGACACAGCTCGGTGGAGCCGACCGCCTCGGTGTCGAGCCCCTCGGGCGGGTCGCCACAGCTCGAGCCCTGCGACACCAGGTCCACACTGTTATCGATCCACTGATTGCCCTCGAGGGTGGCGCGGGCGTCGTCGAGGAACAGGCCGGCCCCCAGGCCGTCGCGCAGGGTGTTGCCCTCGAGGAGCAAGCCCTGCTCACCGTCCCAGGCACCCACGCCGTCGCGGGCGTAGACCGCATCTCCGCAGCGCTGCAGGCTACCGCGCGCTTCGCCCTCCCCCCCGTGCAGCTCGTTGTCCCACAGCGCATAGCTCCCCGGGCCCGACAGCCAGACGCCGCCCACGGGATTGCCGCTGACCGCGCTGCCGGACAGCTCGATGCTGGTGGGCTCGTCGCCCACGCTGCTGGCCCAGATGCCCACACCACCCCCGAGGTTGGCGTCGGGGAGGGTGTCGCTGATGGCGCTACCGGTGAGGACCAGCGACGCCCCCTCTTCGGCGACCGCGGCTGCGAACTGGGTGTCCTTGATGACGCAGTCCTCGCAGGAGAGCACCGAGCCGGGGGACAGGGCGTACAGGCCCGGTCCCTCGCAGCCCGACACCGTCAGGTCGCGAGCGGACAGCGCTCCGCCCCCCACCGCACCGGCCCCGACGGCCACGGTGTAGGAGCGACCGCGCTGGGTGTCGGTGATCCGCACGTCGTCCAGGCTCACCAGGCTGCCTGCGTTGCAGACCAGCACACCCAGGGTGGCACTCTCGGTCACCTCACAGACGCTCGCCTCGAGGGTGGCCCCGACACCGACCAACATCCCGACGCCGTAGTGCCCCTCGCTGGTGACCGCGCGCGTCCTGCGAATGGTGGTGTCGCTGACCTGCACCGAGGTCCCGCTCGAGGCGGCCATGACCCCGGCGACCGCTGCGTTGGAGATGATGCAACCGGCGATCTCCATCGAGGCCTGGTCGAGGGCGTAGGCTCCAGCACCGCTGGGCTGCAGCTCCGACTCTGCAGCGTCCCGGACGGTGGTGCCCTCGAGGCGCAGCAGGGTGCCTTCGCCGGTGGCCCCCGCACCCAGGGAGGAGAAGCCGGACAGCTCGCAGTCCCGCAGGATCAGCGACGCGCCCTCGCCCACCTCGGCGCAGGAACCGTACAGGCCGTCCTCGGTGGTCCGGGTGTCGCGGATGACGCAGTCCTCGACCACGGCCGAGGTGCCCTCCTCGACCACGGTGAGGGCGGTGTGGGCGTTGTCCACCAGCTCGCAGCCGCGCAGCTCGAGGCTGCTACCGGAGCTGGCCTGGACGGCCTGGCCCCAGTACCCGTCCGAGCCCCGATGGGTGCCCTCGATGAGGGTGTCGCTCAGCTCCACCGCGGTGGGGTCGTCGAAGACCAGCACCCCCTCCATGCGGTTGCCGACGATCTCCGAAGACTCGATCCACAGCTTGGCCCCCAGCATGGCCGAGATGCCCACGCCCGGCAGGCCCGTGCTCAGGAACTGGGAGTCCCGGATCGCCACCCGTCGCAGCACGGCCTCGGCACGAGGCAGCTGGAAGTGCGCCCCGACCCCAAGGTTCTCCACGATCTCGCAGTCCTCCACCAGCAGGCTGGTGGTCGGCCCGACGCTGGGCGCCGAGACGAACAGGCCCGAGTAGCCGTTGCCGGTGATCCGGAGATCCCGCAGCGTCACCACGCCCGAGCCCACGAAGACGCCCATGTCGTTGGAGCTGTGCACCTCCATTCCGGACAGCTCGAAGCTGCCGGCCGCCGTCTGGATGCTCACCCCGGCCTGGTACTCGACCGTCGCGCTGGCATCGATCGCAACCAGGTCCGCACAGCGCCCCGCCAAGGTGACGCCCCCGTGGCTGCCGGTGACATCGAGGAGCTCGGCGTAGCTGCCCGCCGCCACCGCCACCAGG
>CAZHIK010000490.1:0-7037 GCA_964532635.1 uncultured Enterobacterales bacterium | reverse complement strand
GTAGTAGTCGTAGTAGGAGACGAAGTACTCGACGGCGTTGTGGGGAAACAGGCGCACCAGCTCCCCGTAGAGCTGCGCCGCCAGGGTCTTGTTGTGGGCCAGCACCAGGGTGGGCTTGCCCAACCGCTGGATGACGTTGGCCACGGTGAAGGTCTTGCCGGTGCCCGTGGCTCCGAGCAGCACCTGGTGGGGCTGTCGGTCCCGCAGTCCGGCCACGAGCGCCTCGATGGCCTGAGGCTGGTCGCCACAGGGCTCCAGATCGGTGGAAAGCTCGAACTCCATGGCGACCTCCTGGAGGATCACCACACCCTAGCGTGGCCCCGCAGCGAAAGCCGGTCAGCTCTTGACCGGCTGCCGAAGCTCGACTGAAGGCAGGCTCCGCGCTACAACGCCCGGGCTTCGCAGCCCCGGAGGCTCCTTGTCCGCTCGTTCGCGGCTTCGGACCTACCTCGTTCGGCTATCCGACCACGGCCCACGCGCAGTCCTCGCCGTGGGTGCACTGTCGGTGTGCCTGATGATCGGCCTCGGGGCGGGACCGTTCACGCCCCTGGCCCTCGACCGGGCCGAGCGCGACCTGGCCCGCGGCGACCTGCAGCAGGCGCTGCGGACCTGCGAGCTGACCAGCCGCTGGGGCCTGCTGTCCAGCTGGCGCGCCCAGGCCCACTACCGCTCGGCCACCCTGCAGGCCCGCCACCTCGGCCAGCCCGCCATGGCGGTCAACGAGCTGCGCGGCATGCTGGCCCACGAGTCCCCCGAGCCCATCGTCCACGCCCTGGCCCTGCAGCTGCTGGCCGAGTGCCTCGAGTCCAGGGGCCGGCACCGCGGCGCAGCGAAGCGCTACGAACAGCTGGCGCGGGTGGCTCCCGAGCCCGCACCGTGGTTCGAAGCCGCGGCCCTGGCCTGGGAGCGGGCGAGCCGCCCCGAGCGTGCCCTGCTGCGCATGGCCGCCGTTCCTCTGCACGACCCGGACGCCGGCGCCCACGCCCACCTGGCCATGGGCCGCATCGCGCTGGGCCTGGGCCGCACCGACAAGGCCTACGCCTTCTATGCGCAGGCGCTCCGGGCCGACGCCAACCCGGAACACACCCGCCTGGCCCGTCTGGGCATGGCCATGGCCCTGGACGACATGGGCCGCTTCGAGCAAGCCCTGGCGGAGCTCGAGGAAGCCGCCCCCGAGCGCGATCTCGCCATCGGCATCGCGCATGATCGCGTGCAGCGCCGGGCCGCTGGGGACGTGACCGCCCCGTGAGTCGGCTCCCTCGGCTGGCCCTGGTCACCGCGGCGACGCTGCTGCTGGCCTGCGATCCATCCCACAGTGACGAGCGCAACCCAGACCGCAACCCCGCGCTGGATGCCTTCGACCGGGATCTGCGGCAGGCGCCGCTGTACCAGCTCGAGGACGCCATGACGGCTCTCGAGGGACGGAACGATCTCGCTTCCATCGATCGGCGACGGGCCCTGGACCTGGCCTGGCGCAACCGCAGGCCGACGGACCTGAACCTCGAGCCCGGCCCGGAGGTCCCCACCGACCAGCGGGAACGCGAGATCGTCCTGCGCCGTGCCTGGCTCGACACCCACGTGGCCTACTCCTGGGACAACCTGAACCCCGGGGCCCAGCTCGAGCCCCGCCCCGAGGGGCTGTCCCTCACCTGGCTGGTCCTGGCCCGCTACCTGCCCCTGGCCCGCAACCAGCAGCCCTTCGAGATCCCGTGGGTGCGCGACTACTTCGAGCGCAAGGCCTGGTACGTCCCCCGGCAGGGGGCCCTCTACCTCAGCTACATCGACAAGGTGCAGATGGAGCGCCTGGAGACCGAAGTGGACGCCCTCGAGGCCGAGGATCTGCACGCCCATCTCGATCAGCTGCCCCGACCGGGCATGAGCGACGCGGAGGCGCAGCTCGAGCGACGGCTCGCGGAGCGCCTGCTGGCCGGGGGAACGGTCTTCGAGGATCCCCAGTGAGCAGCGAGACCCCGCCGGAGAGCCCGTTCCGCCAGGTACTGCACGACGCACCCCGGCTCGGCCTCGGAGAGCGCCTTGGCACCCTGGGGCTGGCGGTGGTGGCCTCGATCCTGCTCACGGTGCTGGTCTTCGTGCTCTGGTGGCTCTGGATCACCTGGATGCCCATCGACGACGGCAAGGATGGACCGATCCCCCTGCTGCTCGAGGTTCAGGGCGCTCCGGAGTAGCCCCTAGTCGATGGCGAAGGGCTCGCCCGTGCAGCGCTGGAAATGGAACAGGCTGTGGTTGAAGCAGTCCACGGCGCAGCCCTCGCGAGCCAGCCGCTCCCGGGCTGCCTGGGTGGCCGGGGCCGCCCACAGCTGGTCCAGGGGCGTCTCGAAGACGTTGCCCACCTTCAGCCCCGGCTCGCCCCAGACGCAGCAGGGCTGCAGGTCGCCACGCCAGTTGATTCCGTACTGGTCCACCAGTCCCAGGCAGCGCACGCGGGACAGCCGACCCGCGTGGTAGTCCACACCCCGCTCCATGTAGGAACGCCGAGCGGCCACATCGGGATCGCGGGCCGCGATGTGGGCGACGGCGTCCAGGTAGGCCTGCACGTGGGCCTGCTCCCGCAGGGCCAGCTCGGGGGCGTCGTTGACCGGCCAGAAGTCGAAGCTGGCTCCCAGCTCGGAGACCAGCTCATACACGGGGAGCAGCTCGTGCACATTGCGATGGGTGACGACGAAGTAGACCGCGGTGTGGATGCGCCCATCGTCCCGCAACCGGCGCAGGGACCTCACGGTGCGCTGCCAGGTGCCCGCGCGCCCGCGCAGGGCGTCGTGGGTGGCCTCGAGGCCGTCGATGGACAAGGAGATGGAGTCGAGCCCCGAGGCGTGCAGCTGCCGCCAACGCCGCTCCACCAGGGTGCCGTTGGTGGTGACGTTGGTGCCGAAGCCGCGCTCTTTCGCCATGCGCACCGCGTCGAACAGCTCACGATGCAGGAAGGGCTCACCGCCGGTGAAGACCACCACCCGGGTGCCGATGCGCTGGGCCTGGTCCAGCAGCGCGGGGAGGCGCCCAGCCACGTCCATGCGCTCGGGATCGTCGAACAGATCGCAGAAGGCGCAGCGCAGGTTGCAGCCTCGGTTGAGCAGCAGCAGCATGGTCAGCGGGTTGGGGGCCTCGAGGCGAGGGAGGTGGGCGGCTTCGGGGCGCAACATTCCCCCCACTCCCCTCGGGGGAGAGGGGGCCCCAGAGGGGCGGGTGTGGATGATCGCTCCAGCATCCAGCGGCTCGTCGTCCACACCCTCGAGCAGCAGCTCGTTCCAGTCCGCACCGCGCCCGCGGCCCTCGTACAGATCCAGGGTGGCCCGCCCGATGGCGGCCCAGTCGTAGCGCCGCACGAAGCGCCGGGCGCCACGGCCGATGCGGTCGCGCAGCTCGGGATCGTCGAGCAGCGCGAGCACACCCTCGGCGAAGGGCTCGGCGCCGTCGGCCAGCCAGACCTCCACCATGTGGCGGCTGCGCAGCCCCTCGGCACCCTTTCGGGTGCTCACCACCGCCTTGCCGCCCGCGTAGTACTCGAGCAGCTTGAGCCGGGTGCCACCGCCGGTGTCGATGGGGCACAGGCAGAGGTCGGCGGCCTCGATGTGCTCGGCAAGATCGTCCACCATGCCTGGGAAGCTCACCGCGGGGTGGCTGTAGTAGAGCGGAGGGTTCATGCCCGCGCAGATCACCCGCAGATCGGGGTGGCGCTCGAGCAGTCGCGGCAGCAGCTCGGCCACGATGAAGCGCACCGCCTGGGTGTTGGGGTGGTAGTGCAGCACGCCGTGGAAGAACAGCAGCGGCACTCCGGCGGGGATCCCGTAGCGCTCACGGATGCCCGCCCCACTGACCCCGGCGTGGGCCGAGGCGCGCACGCCGTGGGGGATGACGGTGATCTTGCCGCGGGCCACACCGTCGCGCACCATGCGCTCGCGGTCGTCCACGCTCACCGCGATGATGTCGTCGACGGCTCGGCAGACCCCCACCTCGAAGGACCGCAGCCTGCCCAGGGCCGCATCGCTCAGGCCCGCCATCTCGGACAGGCGGTCGTACTCGACGTTGTGCTGCACCAGGCACGAGCGCTTGCCCAGCAGCCGGGCCGCCAGGAAGGCCGGCACGCCGTAGCCGGGGAACTCGGCCTGGAAGACGTCGGCCTTCTCGGCGATACCCACCGCTGCCACGCGCAACCACCAGGCCGGGTCGAACATGGGCCGGTAGAGGAAGTACTCCTCCGGGGGGTAGCCGATGCGCCCACAGAGCCGCTCGGCGAGGCGTCCGAGCTCCGGCAGGGGCTTCCACTCCTCGGCCGCACGCACCCGCGGTGCGTAGCTTCGGCGGGTCCACCCTCCGGGCTCGAAATGCCAATAGAAGTCGCGTTCATCGGTGACTACCGAGACCTGCGCCCCGTGGGCAGCCATGCCCTCGGCGCCGTGCACGATCTTGGCCGCCGCCCCGTGGTAGGGCGGGAAGAGGTCCGCACGGGTGGCGATGACGACGCGCATGAGCCTGCCCGAGCCCGCTCAGCCGTCGCGCTGGGCCGCCGCGTGATCCAGCAGACCCTTGAGGATCACGGCCTGGTACCAGGCGTCGTAGTCGGCCCGGTGTTTCTGGCCCATGTCCTCGGAGGGGAGGCCCAGGCGGTGGGCGATGAGCCCCTTGTTGCTGTCGAACCAGTGGATGTTCAGCACGCCGGTGGCCAGGGCCTTGGTGTCCAAGGCCTTGTAGCCGAAGGGATTGGGCAGACCCTCGGCGGCGTAGCACCAGGCCACGAAGGACCAGTCGAAGGGGGCGTTGTGGCCTACGAAGACCGGCTTGGTGCCCGGCCTGGTCTGGGCCTGCACCCAGTCGCGGAGCTGCTCCATGGCATCACGGCGAAGGGTGCCGTGCTCGCGAAGGGCGTCGACATCCAGACCGTGGATGGCCCGGGTGCCCGGTTCCTCGAGCTCGGACTCGGGGCGGAGCTCCACGTAGAACTTCTCGCCGAGCTCGAGCTCACCGCTGGAGTCGCGCTTCACCGCCACCGCGCCGAGGGAGATCATGTCGTACAGCCCAGGAACCGGGCCGGTACACTCGATGTCGATGCAAAACCAGGTCGCTCGTTCCTTGGTCACTGGAGCCTCGCGGGCCGCCCGCCGCAGCGGAAGGGACGATAGGTGTTCGGGCCGGGGTCGACCCGTGCGGGAGTAACATGGCGCGCCTGCTCACCGTCATCACCAGCCTGACCGCCGTGCCGCTGCTCACCCTGGCAGCCCTGGCCCTGGCTGGCCTGTCGGCGGTGCGCCACCCAGAGCCCATCCCCGTGGCCCTGGCCACCGCCATGCTGCTGGCCCTGCCGGTGCTGGGCTTCTCGGCCCTGCTGCCCAACCGCCGCACCGGGCTGTTGCTGGGGGCCAACCTGTGGCCCGTGCTGCTGCTGATGGGCCTGCCTCTGTACTTCCCGGGCGAGCGCATCGACGCCATCGACACCGGGCTGGCGCTGCTCGGTGGCCCCACAGGCCAGGGGCTGTCCGCCGACAAGCGGCGGGCCCTGGCCTCGTCCATCGACGAGGTGCTGGTGGAGCCCGAGGCCCGTCCCCCCAGCCCCAAGGCCACCCCCCTCGTCGAGGCACCCCCACCGCCCTCCAGGGTCGACATCGACGCCGACCAGGTGGCCCTGCCCTACGAGGGGCGCGGGCACTCCCTGCTCATCCCGGTCACCCTCGAAGGCCCCGACGGCCGAGTGGTGGACACCGAGATGCTGTTCGACACCGGGGCCACCTACACCACCCTGGACCGCGCCATGATCCGCCAGCTGGGCTACCGGATCCCGCCCAGCGCCCCCTCCATCACCTTCCAGACCGCCAACGGCGAGTCCACCAGCAGGCTCGCGGTGGTGGATCGCATCTGGCTGGGAGGCTTCGAGGTCCCCGGGGCCACCGTGGCCATCTGCGACAGCTGCACCTCCGGCGGGGAGCACGCGGGGCTGCTGGGCCTCAACGTCAGCAGCCGCTTCCTGATCACCCTGGACACCGCACGAAGAGAGGTGATCCTGGAGCCCCGTAGCGATGTGCGGGACCGCCTGGATGTGCGTCCCTGGCTCGATCTGTCCGGGCGGGGGGCCTCCTGGCCCGACGGGCGCACCGAGGTGACCATCACCGCCCACAACCAGGCGGACCGCCCCCTCGAGCACGCCAGCGTGGAGGTGCGCTGCGAGCGGGACCGCTTCGAGCTGACCATGGGGCCCTTCGAGCCGGGCCAGATCCTCGAGGCCCAGGCCTCGATCCCCCCCCCGGCCGTCTGCGACCCCTTCACCATCGATCTCGCCCACGGCCGTTGGTAGACGCGCCCGCGGAGCGTCGCACTGGAGAGCGGGATAGCGCTCTCCCATGGTGAAGCTCCTCCCCGGCCTGGCCATGCTGTGGGGCTGTAGTCCCCAGCCCGAGCCTCCCACCCCCGACCTGGTGCTGGTGGTGTGGGACACCGTCCGCGCCGATCGGGTGGGCTCGCAGCCCGACGGGCGCTCGGCCTCACCCTTCCTGGACGGGCTCGCAGCCGAGGGTGTGACCTTCGAGCAGGCCCGTACCGGGGTCCCCATCACCCTGCCCGCCCACATCGCCATGCTCTCGGGCCACCCACCCCGCGACCACGGGGTGCGGGACAACGGCGAAGCCCTCGAACCCACCTTCTCACTACAAGTACCGGAGCGGTTGGCCGCTGCGGGCTGGGCCACGGCGGGCTTCGTCTCGTCCTCGGTCCTCGATGGCGCGACCGGAATGGACCGAGGGTTCGACACCTGGGGCGACGATCTGGGAGGGCAGGCCTACCGCCCCTCCGAGACCACGGTCGACGAAGCCATCCGCTGGCTCGAGGGCGTGCCCGCCGACCAGCCGGTCTTCCTGCTGCTGCACCTGTTCGATCCCCACCGACCCTGGACACCTCCCTTCGAGCACCTGCAGGCCTTCCCCGACGACATCTACCGAGCCGAGATCCTGCACTCCGATGCCCAGACAGCCCGCCTCACCGCGGCCCTGGAGCGGACCGGCCGCCTCGACCGAACCCACATGATCGTCACCAGC
>CAZHIK010000489.1:0-7042 GCA_964532635.1 uncultured Enterobacterales bacterium | reverse complement strand
GACCGAGTGGGTGGAGCAGTTCGGGCTCCAGGACATCCCCGTGCTGAGCGTCCCCGAGGAGGACTACGTCTACCCGGACGCCGAGGCCTGGCGCTACGACCGCAACATGGGCGTGGGCACCATCTCCTGGCTGGGGCCCGACATGAGCGTGTTGAGCGCTGATGAGCACATCACCGATCCAGCAGAGTTCCTGGACTGAGGGCGCGACACTTCACAAGATCGAGACCGACAGCGCGGGAATTGCGGACACACGATACCCAGTGATTTCCGCGCTCCGAGGTCGACCCATGAAGAAGCTCCCCCTGCTGCTACTGATCCTCGCGCTGGGCTGCCCGGGTCCCCAGGACACCGAGGACACGTCTCCCGAAGGCGACACCGACACCGACACCGACGCGGACACCGACACCGACGCCGATACCGACGCAGACACGGATGTCCAGCTGGTTCAGGACCTGAGCTGGCGGCTGCACGACGAGTACGAGGCCCTGGTCTGGGTCAGCTGGACCCAGAGCCAAGCCGGCGCAGCCTACGTGGAGTACGGCTACGAGGGCGGCGGCTGGCAGGCCAGCCCCACCGTCGACGCGGCGGCGGGCACCCACGAGCAGCTGCTGCTGGGGATCCCCTACGACGAGCGCGCTGGCTGGCGCGTGGTGGTCGAGGGGGCCGAGCCCACGGTGGGTGAGACGATCATCACCGGCGCCCTGCCCGAGGGCCTGCCCCTGCCGACACTACTGGTCCACGAGCCCGAGCAGCAGCTGGACCGGCAGTTCCTGCTGGCCAGCATCAACGAAAACTCCGGAGGCTGGACCGGCGGGAACTACTGGACCTACATCATGACCCGCCGCGGGCAGCCCATCTGGGCCAGCAAGGCCCCGCAACGCCACTGGACCCTGTTCGCCCAGGTGGCGGTGACCGGCGACCACATCCTGTGGGACGAGGCCACCTACTGGTCCAACTACGACGGCGGCGCCGGGTCCATGGTCCACCGCACCTACCTCACCGAAGAGATCGACACGATCGCCACGCCGGGCCTGCACCACGCCTTCGTGCAGCTGCCCGACGAGACCCTGGTCTGGGGTAGCCAGAACCACGGGGGCTACGAGGCCCTGGTCGAGAAGGCCCCGGACCAGGAGGACGAGACCATCCTGTGGACCTGCGAGGACGACTGGCCCGGCTCCGGGCACTGCGAGTCCAACGGGCTGTTCTACGTCGAGGAGACCGACAGCTTCCTGTACAGCTTCTACACCAACGACTCTCTGGTCGAAGTCTCTCGCGCCACGGGCGAGAGCATGTGGTGGGCTGGCGAGGTCAACGGCGGCTACGCCTTCGATCCGCCCTACTCCCAGTTCTCCTGGCAGCACGGCGTGTCCTATACCGACGAAGGCCACCTGCTGGTCTCCACCCACGCCACTTCCAAGGGGGGCGGTAGCACCACCAAGGTCATCGAGTACGAGGTCGACCACGACGCCGAAACGCTCACCGAGGTCTGGAGCTACGATCCGCACGCCTACGCCAGCACCAACGGTGACGCCTGGCGGCTGGACAACGGCAACACGCTCCACCTGGTGGGCTCGGCCTCCGAGATCTTCGAGGTCACCGCCGACAAGGAGGTGGTCTGGCACCTGGACTACGGCCAGACCCAGCTGCTGGGTCGCGGCGAGCTGATCGAGGATCTGTACGCCCTGGTCCCGGACCTGGGCCACGTGGAGGTGAGCCGATGAACCGCGCCGTCTCCAGCCTGCTGCTGCTCGCCCTGCCCGGATCGGCCCTGGCGTTGACTGGCGGCCCCGACGACTTCGGCTACCAGTTCATCGACTCCGACGAAGCCCACGGCCCCGTGTACTCGTGGACCGACATCTCCACCACGGGCACCGACACCGGCATCAGCGACGACGGTGAGGTCACCATCACGCTGCCCTTCACCTTCTGGTTCTACGGCTCGGCCTACACCTCGGTCACCGTGGGCGACGGCGCTCTGCTGTTCGGCACCAGCGACAGCATCAACAACCGCAACGCCTGCATCCCCGCCAACAACCGCGACGGCGACGATGCGATGGCTATGCCCATGTGGGACGACCTCAATGCCGAGCAGTCCCCTACCGGCGGTGTGTATTGGGAGGTGTTGGGCACCGCCCCCGAGCAGCGGTTGGTGATCCAGTACGAAGCGGTGCCCCACTACGACGCCGACACCCTGTTCAGCTTCCAGGCGATCCTGGTCGAGGACGGCTCCCAGATCCTGTTCCAGTACGCCTCGATCACCGGTGACGACGCCTACGACAGCGGCGCCTCCGCCACGGTGGGCATACAGGGCGAGAACTTCCCGGGGATGGGGCTCGAGTACAGCTGCGAGCAAGGAGACGTGCTGCACGACGAGTTGGCGGTGCTGTTCTGGGTGGAGTGCGACGATCTGGACGGCGACGGCGCCGGCGCCTGCGAGGGCGACTGCGACGACGACGATCCCAGTGTCGGTCCCACCGTGGCCGAGTCCGACGACGGCCTGGACAACGACTGCGACGGGCTGGTGGACGAGGACTTCGTGGCCGTGGGCGACATCGTGATCAGCGAGATGCTCCCCGACGCGGGATCGGTCTCGGACAGCTACGGCGAGTGGTTCGAGCTGTACAACGCCTCGTCCCGCTCCGTCGATCTCTTGGGCTGGACGTTTTCGGACACCGGCGGCACGGTCACCGTCGACCAGAACCTGGTGATCGGCCCTGGCGAGTACGCCCTGTTCGGTGACAGCGACAACACCACGCGCAACGGCGGGCTCGAGGGCATCGACTGGGTCTTCGACTACGACGTCATGCACCTCAACAACAGCGGCGATGTGCTCACGGTAGCCGTGGCTGGCACCACCATCGACGAGGTGCGCTACCTGCCACCGCTGTGGCCCATCTTCGAGGGTGTCTCCATCTACCTGGACCCCGAGTTCCTCGACGCCGAGCTGAACGACTCTGTGGTTCCCTGGTGCGTCACCCCCATGGAGCCCGAGTACGACTTCCCGGGCCTGGGCACTGGCGACTACGGCACCCCTGGGGCCGTCAATCCCGCGGGCCTGTGTTGCCACGACGACGACGAGGACGGCTGGGATGTGTGCGCGGGTGACTGTGACGACGAGGACTCGGGTCGTTTCCCCGAGAATCCCGAGCTGGCCGATCTGATCGACAACGACTGCGATGGGCTGGTGGACGAGGACTACGTGGTGGAAGGCGCGGTGGTGGTCACCGAGATCATGGACGACCCCTACGCCGTGGACATGGACCGCGGCGAGTGGTTCGAGCTGTACAACGCTGGCGATGTGGACCTCGACCTGGTGGGCTGGTCGGTCTCCGACACGGTGGGCGACGGCTTCACCATCGGCGGGTCCCTGGTGATCCCTGCGGGCGAGTATGCGGTGCTGGCGGTTGACCCCGACGCCGAGCGCAACGGCGGCCTGCCCGAGGTGGACTACCCCTACGCCTACGACAGCTTCCCGCTCGACTCCTTCACCGACGACGACCTGGTGCTGACCATGGGGGAGCTGACGGTACACAGCACCGCGTGGAGCAACGATCCCCCCTGGCCTTCCGATCCAGGGCGTTCGAGCTATCTGTGCCCCGGCTACGAGGCCAGCGGCGGCAGCAGCGACTCCGACGCCTGGGCCCTCACCCCGGCCAGCGACGACTACGACTACGGCGGCGCGGGTAGTGGTGACTGGGGCACGCCGGGCAGCGCCAACCCCGAGGTCGACGATGACGGCGACGGCGTGAGCATCTGCGATGGCGACTGCGACGACGGCGACGCCGCGGTGGGCCCCGGACAGGACGAGATCTGCGACAACGGCGAGGACGACGACTGCGACGGCGCCGTCGATGGCGAGGACAGCGACTGCGAGGTCATCGATACCGGCCACGACAGCGATCCGCCCGTGGTGGACGACACAGGTGACGGTGGCGGCAAGGACGATGGCTGCGAGGGCTGTGCCACCGGCAGCGGGCCGGCGTCTGGCTGGCCCCTGGCGTTGCTCCTCATCGCGTTGGCGGTTCGACGGCGGCAGCCCTGAGCAGGGTGCGTGCCTGATCAGTCTCCGCAGCCTCCCGAGGCCGGCCGTGCCTTCGGCTTGGAGGTCTTCACCGCCCGATCGAAGCGCCCGTTGCCGTCGCGGTCGATGCGCACCGGGTTGGTGAAGCCGATGGGGACCGCGCCGTGGGCGATCTTCGAGTACAGGCCTGGTACCTCGGGGGCCAGGCGTCGCTTGGCCCCCAGGGGCCAGCCAGCCTCCGCCAGCACCCAGCTGTCCGCATCTCCCGGACCGATGGTCCAGCTGCGCTGGACGTGCAGGCTGCCGTCGGGGCCTCGCTCGGCATCGTCCAGCGCGACCTTGTGGACCACCTTGCCGTCCTGCACCAGGCGTAGCTCGGGCACGGGCACCCAGGGGGCGGCCTGCACGGTGACGTGGGCGGTGGCGTCGGATGCAGTGATCAGCTCGCCCGGGCCGGCGTCCCGGCCGTCGGCCTCCACCCGCAGGGTGACCACGGGGCCGGTGGTCACCACCACCCGGCCGTCTTTGACGGCTCGAAGGAAGGCAGCCTCCACCTGCTCAGGCAGCACCTCCCCCACCTGCACGAGGTTCGTGGGTATCCCCACCTGTCCCACGATCAGGGCGTGGCTGTCGCTGTTGCCCGTTCCAGTGAGGAAGCGGCCGTGGTTCATCAGGGCGAACCAGTCCCGCCGGACGCGTAGCCAAACGTCGTAGCTGAAGCGGTTGATGATCTCGAGGGTGTCGAAGTCCAGCGGTGTGGTGCCCGTGCCCGGCTGGGCCTCGGTCATCCAGGCGTTGCGGCCCACGCCGGGCGCCCTCTTCCGCGCGTAGCCCTTGTGGGAGAACAGGGCGTGGGCCTTCGGCTTGGTCTTCGCGGTGACGCGGAACTGGATGCCGCGGGGGTGATCGAGCTGAAGCAGCATGGGTGGCCCCAGGGACCGGTACGCATCGATCATCGCGCCCACGTCCCCGCTGTGCAGCGGTAGCACCGCATCGGGGGTCAAGGGAAACGCGTTGAGGTGGCCGTAGGCCTGCCCTTCACCGATGCGGGCTTCGACGCCGGGGATCAGGTGCACGGTGGACCAGGGCATGGCCTCCGCCACCGGCCTGAGATCGCTGACCCTGTTGTGGTCGCTGATGACCACCAGATCGAGCCCGGCGGCCTCGATGCTGCGCAGCCGGAGCAGGTCTGGGATGTAGGCGTCGTTGCTGCGCACACTGTGCACGTGCAGGTCCGCTGCGATCCACCCCGGTGTGGGCACCGCCGTGGGGACCGCGAAGCTCAGCTGGGTGGTGCCGGCCTCGAGGGTGACCTCCTGCGCGTCGATGTGGTCCGTGAGGCTGCGCACCGCCACCAGGGTGTAGCGGCCGGGCTCGAGGTGGAAGGCCGCTCGGCCGTCGATGGCGAAGTGACTGGCGAAGCGGATGTCACGCTTGCCCGGATCCGCTCTCTGGGCGGCACTCGGGAAGCTGCGCACCGGCTTGCCCTCGGCATCCAGCACCAGGATGCGGGCCGAGATGGGCCCCCGTCCGTCGGTGACCACGGCCTCGACCCGTGCGGGCGGTGGCGCGTAGGTGAGGTCGCGGCGGGCTGTGTGGACGCTGCCGTCGGGCAGCTCGAAGTGGAGATCGAGCTGGATTGGCCCGGGCTCGCGGCCCTCGAGGTCGAGGGCCGCGATGCAATCCAGGCCTCCGCCTTTGCTGTCCAGCCGGCGGCGGACCACGGGGCTGGGTAGCTCGAGTGGCTCGCCATCCAGCTCGGCCCGCACCTGAGCCTGCTCGTAGCCGTCGGGCAGCCGTGCCAGCACCGGGGTCCAAGGAGAGCCGATGGTGGCCTTCACGCCCGGCGCCACGATCGCGGGCTTGGTCCGCTGCGAGGGAGCGCGGGCACGGGTGTGGTCCTCGACCGGCTCGTCGTGGGGTTCGCAGGCCAGCAGGGTCGTGATCAGCAGCGATGTTGTGATGACAGAGACTCTCAACCGGTTCTCCCAACGACCTGTGGAGTGGGTCGGGGAGCATAGCGTGATGAGATCGCCCAGGAGCCTTCGGCTCGGAGCTCCACCCGTGGGCGACGGGCGTCGGGACGCGCAAGGCAGCCCTGGCGGGAGGGCGGCCTGCTTGATGCAATGTGTGCTTCGTGCGAGGATCTCGCAGCTTCAGGAGCAGGGCTTGGGCCGGAAACCACCCGCAGACAGCACGCTCCCCTTGGGGGACGCACCCGAAGAGGCCGGGCCCCGTGGGCCGGGCACCTCGGCCACCCTCACGGTGGGGGCCCCGCCCACGCCTCCCGAGCCCCCGGATCCGGAGCCCCCCGCGGAGCTGACCCCCGAGTGTCCGGGGCGCTACCTCAGCCAGGGGCTGTACGCCGAGGGTGGGCAGGCGCGGGTGCTGCTGGTGCGAGATGAACACCTGGGGCGCGATGTGGCCTGGAAGCAGCTCAAGCCCGAGTGGGAGGCCAGCGCCCTCGAGGAGCGCTTCCTGCGCGAGGCGCGGGTCACGGGCCAGCTGGAGCACCCCGGCATCGTGCCGGTCTACGAGCTGGGCCGCGCCGAGGACGGCACCACCTACTACACCATGCGGCTGATCCAGGGTCGCACCCTGGCTGACGCCCTGGAGGGGTGTGCCGACCTTCCCGGACGCCTGGGCCTGCTGGGCCACTTCCTGGATCTGTGCCACGCCATCGCCTACGCCCACAGCCGAGGGGTCATCCACCGAGACATCAAGCCCCACAACGTGATGGTGGGCTCGTTCGGCGAGACGGTGGTGCTGGACTGGGGGCTGGCCAAGCTGCGGGGCCTGGCCGACGCGGAGCCAGCCGACGGTGCGTGCTCGGGTCCGCCGCTCGAGCCCCGTTCCTCCACCGAGACCCGCCACGGCACCCTGCTGGGCACGCCGGCCTACATGAGCCCCGAGCAGGCCCGGGGTGAGGTCGCTGCGGTGGACTCCCGCTCCGATGTCTGGGGTCTGGGCGCCGTGCTCTACGAGGTGCTCACCGGCCAGCCACCCTTCGCCGATCCCGAC
>CAZHIK010000488.1:0-7043 GCA_964532635.1 uncultured Enterobacterales bacterium | reverse complement strand
GTGACGACGCCAGCCCTGCAACCTGGATCGTGATCCTGGGAGACGAGGCGGCTCGCCTGGACGGGCAGACCGTCCGCGGCCAGTGGAAGACGCCGGGCGCAGGCCTCGAAGGCCTGGCGCATGGGCGCAGGCTCCGTCGGCAAGACCGCGTCCTCGGGCAGGGTGTGGAGGGCTGCGATCCATGCCGCTCGCGCCGGGTCTCCCTGTGCCGGCAGGGGGCCCTGCAGCAGGGTATCCATCGCCTCCTGGAGCAGCCGCCTCGAGCCCCGGCGCGAGGCCAGAGCCTGCAGAGCGAGCAGGGCGTGGGGACCCTCGCCCCTCACGAAGCGGCGGGCCTCCACGCGGCGGTCGAGCAGGATCAAGGCGCGGGCCAGCTGCGAGGCTTCCTCGGGCCCGAGGGCCTCGGGCTCGCGCATCAGCCTGGCGATACTCGCGTCGTCCACTGGAAGCCCGGCCAGGGCCCTGGCGTGCACGAGGGCGACGCGGTCGCCGCGGCTGGCACCCTCCACTCGGATGCCCTCGCCGAAGACCTCTGCCGTACCCCGCGGCAGGGTGAGCCGGGTGCCCAGCTCTCCCAGCAGGGCCAGGGCCTCGGCGGCCTCCCCCATGGTGGGGTAGGCGCCCGGATCACGACGCACCGCCCCCAGCAGCGACACCGCCCGGGACCAGACCGCTTCCCGCTCGGGCCCCTCGAGGCCATCCAAGGCGGCGAGCGCGCCGCGAGCCGCCATGGCGGCGTGTCCCGGAACCCGAGGGGCCAGGGGATCCTCCACCAGGGCCAGCGCCGCAAGCGGAGCCACCACCTCCGCGGCTGGGGCTGCACCCGGGCCGGGATCGCGGTCCAGGGTGTCCAGGACCTCGTCGTCCCGGGCCACCCATCCGCTGGCCAGCGCCACCGCCTCCACCCGGTAGCGAGCGGGACGGACCGGCCAGGGCAGGTCGAGCTGCACCACTCCCTGCTCGTCGCTGTCGAGCACAGCCCACAGCACGCGGCCTCGTTCGCCCTGCAGGGGTCGCTCGGCGATGCCGCTGCCACCGTATCCCCTGCCCTTCGTCCCCAAGCCTCCCACGCCCATGGCGCTGCCTCCCCCGCCCAGCCCCGAACCACGGGTCCCGAGGCCTCCGAAACCCATGGCCAGCGGCACGTCCTCCCCAAGAGCGGAGTGCACGGCATTGTTCAGCAGCCGCCCCTCCGCCGCGGCCCGCGCCCGGCGGGCCTCCTCCTCTCGGGCCAGCTCCGCGAGCAGGGCCCCGCTCACCTCGGTGGACAGGACACCGTGGCGCAGCAGCGCTCCCCAGCCGCCGGTGCTGGCCCAGTCCACGCCGCCGCGGAGGGGGCCGCTGCCGAGGCTCTTCGGTTGGCCCGTGCGCTGCTCGAGGGCCTGGTCCACCGCTCGCAGCACGATCTGGGCCCGCGCCGGCTCACCAGCGGCGTCCGTGACCACGGCGCGGAGCCGCCAGCTCTCGTCCCCTTCCTCGATCTCGAGATCCACCGCCACGGCGGGCAGAAGATCCACCAGATCCTCCTGGCGCTCACCGGAGAGCCCGCAGGCCGCCACCCGAACCACATCCCGCCAGCCCAGCTCAGCGGAGATGCTGCGGGCCTGGCCGGGGAGGAGCACCATGGCGTGCACCCGGTCGCTGGAGCTCACCGTCACCAGGGCTGGCTCCCCATCCGCCTGCAGGCGCAGAGCCTGGCCGGCCCCCACCTCGGCGGGCAGCTGCAAGCGCAGGCCTTCGTCCTGCACCTCGAAGTCCCAGGGCCAGGCCGAACGGGTGCCATCAGCGGTCACCAGCTCCACCTGATAGAGCCCTGGCTGCATGGGGGGCAGCTCCACACGATGCTCGCCATCCAGCTCGATCTCCTGGCGGCTGACGGTGCGCCGGGCCCAGTACTCCGTGCGGCCCTCGCTAGGCCGCCAGCGCTCGGGTCCCTCCAGGCCGTCGAGCCAGCGGGGCTCCACGAGCCAAGGTTCCCCGATGGGCGGGGGAGCCTCCCCTACCTCGAAGCGGACCAGCCGCAGCACGGCTGGTCCACGCCCGCGGGCCTGGAGCACCAGAGGCTCGGTGCTGCGAAGACGACGATCCTCACCCAGCACCCAAGGGATGGGCACGCTCGGTGTGTCGGCGTAGGTGCTCTTGCTCAGGCTCGTCCCCGCCACCGTCGCCGTCAGGGTCCAGGGCACCCCGGGGAGCGGGCCCTCCACGCGCGCCCGTCCATCGGCGTCGGTGACCACCCGCCCTGTCTCCCCGGTCTGGGACCAGAGCCAGTCCACGGGCACCCCAGCGGCGGGCTCGCCACCTTCCTCCCGCAGCAGAATGTGAGCGGTCCGCCCCTCGGTCCACACCCGCAGCTGCCGGCCCTCGGGGACCTCGTCGGCCAGCTGCACCGTGGCCAGGGTCAGCTCGGTACCGTCAGGTCGCCGAGCCTTCAGCCCCAGGTGTCGCCGCCGGGCCGCTGCGCCGGCGTACCCTGTGCTGGCCAGCGGTAGTGGGATCTCACCCACGAGGGTCCCGTCCGGCGACTCCTCGAAGCCGTGCCGCACCAGCGCAGCGAAGCCCCGATCGTCCTCGATCCACAGCTGCCAGTCCCGCCGCTCCGGGGGCTCGACTCGATCCACCACGATGCGGAAGCCCAGCATGTCTCCCGGCCGGTAGATGGAGCGATCCAGGTCCACCGCGGTGATCACATCGCGCCCTGGGACCTCATGGCCTACCGGCTCGAGCTCCAACAGGGCCGGACCGTGAGCGCCCTCGGCCAGGATCAACAGATCTCCACCTCGGTGCTCGAGCAGCGCCAGCCCGCTGGCGTCGGTGCGCACCTCCTGCACCGAGGCCCCCTCCTGCACCAGGACGCGAGCCCCCGCGCTGGGGCGGCCAGCCCCGAAGACAGCCACGGCCAGCTGCGGACCCACACGCTGGGCGATGGCGGTGGTGCGGCTGTGGTGCAGCACCGTGCGGGCCTCCCGATCCTTGGAGGCCACGGTGACCCCCCACAGCCCCGGCCCCGGCAGGGACACCGGCACCTCGAAGGCGGAGATGCGCGCTGGATGGGTCCCGGGGACCTCCACCTCCCAGCTTCTGTCTGGCTCGATGATGCCCAGGTCCAGCTCGGGGAGCTGCTGCAGCTCGAAGCCGGCCCGCAGCCAGGCTTCGCTGTCCACCCTGTGCAGCCGGAGCTCCAGCGTCTCGTAGCCCCGGGCCAACACCCGCACCGAGGGGCCCTCGGGCAGGGCCTCCACCGCCAGGCTGGGATCCTCGAGCTCATGGAGCACGCCAGCGGCTTCCGTCCCCGCGACCTCCGCGCGTTCTTCGAGCCAAGCCAGGGCGCCGTCGGGATCGTCTTCGTCCCTGGCCTGGAGCCGGAACAAGGCTTGGACGGCTTCGTACGCTGCGGTGCTGTGGGGCCATCGGGCCGGGACCTCCTCCCAGCGGCGCCGAGCCTCTTCCAGATCGCCCATGGCCCGAGCCACCACCCCCGCCTCGTAGGCGGCGCGCTCGTCCCCACCCTCCTCGAGGCGGGCCAGCAGGGCCAGAGCCACCTCGGGTTCGTCCGCCGCCACCGCGCGCTCCGCCCTCTGCCACAAGAGAAGCTCCAGCTGGTTCTCGGCCCAGCCGCGGGCCTCCGCACGAGGAAAACGCTGGATGAGATCCTCGAGGCGCCGCGTGGCGAGGAGGCCGGGGCTCGCAGCCAGAGCCAGCTCCGCCAGGCCGCGAGCTGCTCGCACCGCATCGTCGTCGGTGCCCGCCGCGAGGGGCTCGAGCAAGGCCTCCGCCTCGGTGCGCCAGCCGATGCCTGCCAGCTCGAGGCCCAGCTCGAGCTGCGCCTCACGGGTGCGCGCGTCGTTGGGGTGCCGCTGCATCAGCAGCTCGAGCTGCTGGACGCGCCAGCCGGGGTCCAGCCGCTTCCCCAGCTCGAGACGCAGCAGCTGCGTCTCGGGCTCCGGCTCCAGCCCCTCGAGGATGCGCAGCCCGGAGGCCCCCCCCACCAGCGAGGCCAGACGCCGCCTGTCTTCGACCTCACCGTCCCGGTCCACCGCGGCCGCCAGCACGGGCAGCGCAGCGCTGGAGCGCGCGCGCCCATCGGCAGGCAGGTCCGCGAGCCGACGCGCGAGCGCCAGCTGGGTCTGCTCGTCCACGGTCAGCTGCAGGGCCAGCTCGAGGGCCGCCACAGCCTGCCCGAGGCTCGGCTCGTCCCTGGCCAGCACCCGGTCTGCCAAGCCCTGCAGGCGCTCCACCGTCCGGGCGTCACGATCCGGGCCCAGGGCCTCCGCGCTCAACCGGGCGTAGACCTCCCCAGCCTCGTCGTCCCGTCCCAGGGCCAGCATGGCCTCCGCCCGCACCCAGGCCGCGCCCAGAGCGCAGGGGGCTTGCTCGGAGACGAAACCCAGAGTCTCCAGGGCGTCCTGATGCCGGCCCACCTGGTGCTGGACCCGCCCGAGCAAGCAGCGCAGCTCCTGGGAGCCCTCGCCCCCCGCCGACACACCGTCGGCCAGCAGCTGGATGGCGCGGGCCTGCCGCCCGTCGGCCAGGGCGAGGATGGCGTCCTCCCGCGGTTCAGCAAGGCAGAGGCCAGAGATGAGCACGGAAGCCAGGACAGGGAGCGCGGACATGGTTCCTCCTGCGAGTGCGAGGAGGGACCTGTGTCAACAAGCACGGTTCGTGGGACGACCGCCCTTTGACAGGAGCTTTGCCGGAGCCTCAGGCCCTGCTGCGGCGCGCCCAGGCATCGAGCAGCTCCGCCTCGCGCGTGGGATCCAGGCGCGCGCTGGGCAGGTCGTCCCGCGGGGGTTCCACGAGGATGTCCGCCACGGTCTCGGCCAGGGGGCGCAGCCTCATCCCGGCCACCAGGGCTCGCTCACCGCTGGCCACCAGAGACTCACCAAGACGCTCGGACGGCAGCCACATGGGCAGCGACTCCTCGTCCAGGCCCCGGGCCACCAGCCAAGCTTCGTCCACCTCCACCGGCTCCACGGGGCGCGCTGCGAGCTCGGCGATCAGGGCGTAGACCTCGCCCCAGGAGGTGGACTCTTCCGGGCCCACGCAGTTGTAGGCTCCGGCCAGGCGCTCCTGGGTGGCCCGCACCACGAACGCCGCGAGGTCCCGTCCGTCGATGACCTGGATGGGGGCTGCCGCGTTGGCGGGCACCAGCACGGGGCCGCCCCGGGCCAGCCAGCGCACCCACCACGAGAAACGATGGGTGTGATCCCGGGGCCCCACCACGTAGCCGGGCCTGATCAGGGTGGCGCCCGGATGCCGGGCCTGCACCGCTCGCTCGCAGTCCACCTTGAGGGGACCGTAGCTGTGCTCGGTGATGGCCTCGGTAAACGGAACACGCCAGCTCAGCAGGGGGTCGTCCTCGCGAATGGGGGGACCGTCCACCGGACGCTCCGGGTAGACGGAGACCGAGGAGACGAACACGTAGTGGTCGCAGCCCACAGCCTCGAGGGCCTGCTCCACCACCCTCGGGACATAGCCGCAGACATCGATCACCGCGTCCCAGCTCGTGCCCTCCAAGGCCTCCAGGCCGCCGTCCCGATCTCCGAAGATCTCACGACACGGGCCCTCGAGCCGGGCCGGGGTGTGGCCGCGGTGGAAGAGGGTGATGTCATGCCCAGCCCGGATGGCGGCATCGGCGATGTGGTGGCCCACGAAGCGGGTACCACCGAGGACCAACCAGCGACTCATGACTTCCCTCCGCGCGCCAGGCGAGCCGTGAGCAGGCGGTCCAGAGCGTTGGCGAAGCGCGTCTTGTCCCGCGTCGAGTAGGGCGGCGGCCCGCCACCAGCCAGCCCACCGGCCCGCAGCTCTTCCATCAGATCTCTCACCGACAGGCGCTGCCGGACGTTGTCGGCATCCAGCAGGTCTCCCCGGGGCTCGAGCACCACCGCTCCCCGCTCCACACACTGCGCAGCCAGTGGGATGTCGGCCGTGATGACGACGTCTCCTTCCAGGCAGTGCGCTGCGATGTGGTCGTCGGCGACATCCAGGCCCCGGCCGACCACCACCTGGGAGACGAACCGGGAGCGCGGCAGGTGCTGGGCGCTGTTGGCCACGAGCACCACGGGAATGGCCAGCCGCTCCGCAGCGCGGAACAGGACCTCCTTGACCGCGCGGGGGGCGGCGTCGGCGTCGACCCACAAGGTGGGGGGCTGCTGGGACACGGAAGCTCCAGGATCGGGGCGGACAGCCTATCTCGCTGGTAGACTCGGAGGGCTTCGCCTACCCGAGGTGCACCATGCGAGCCTCTCTCCTGTCCTTCGCCCTGCTCCTGACCCTGTCGGCGTGTCGCAACGACCCGGACAAGCCCGACACCGACACCATCCTCATCGATGACACGGGCACCGACGCCGTGGACGCTGATGGTGACGGCTACACGGACGACGTGGACTGCGACGACGCCGACGCGTCCATCCACCCGGACGCGGAAGAGGTCTGTGATGGCATCGACAACGACTGTGATGGCGTGATCGACGGCGAGGCCACCGACGCCACCCCCTGGTACATCGACGGCGATGGCGACGGCTACGGTGACCCCGATCTGCCCATCACAGCCTGCGAGGCCCCCAGTGGCTACGTCGCCGACAACACCGACTGCGACGACACAGACCCCGAGACCTACCCCGACGCTCCCGAGCGCTGCGACGGCGCCGACAACGACTGCGACGGAGAGATCGACGAGGACCTGAACGAGACCTGGTACGCCGACGCCGACGCCGACGGCTTCGGCAACCCCGAGCGCGTGCTGGAGAGCTGCGATCCAGGAGAAGGCTGGGTGGCCGACGACACCGACTGTGACGACAGCAACTCGAGCGTCTTCCCCGGCGCAACCGAGGTCTGCAACGACACCGACGACGACTGCGACGGCGATGTGGACGAAGACCTCGAGGCCACTTGGTACGCCGACAGCGACGGAGATGGCTTCGGTGACCCCGACAGCTCCACCTTCGACTGCGAGCCCGGCGCCGGCTGGGTCGAAGACGACACCGACTGCGACGACGCCAACTCGAGCATCCACCCCGACGCCACCGAGGTCTGCGACA
>CAZHIK010000487.1:0-7044 GCA_964532635.1 uncultured Enterobacterales bacterium | reverse complement strand
CTCGAGCCCCTGGACGGCAGCATCGCGTTCACCGGTGTCCGCCGCCCTCCGAGAACGACACTGTTTCCGAATGGGCGCTAATGCGAGCTCGATTGTGGCCATAGATGCCAGATCGATCCAGAAACCACGGGCCGAGGCCCGAAGGAGCGCTCATGGTCACCAGTCTTTCACTCACCGCCGGTCCCAGCTCTCGACAGGATCGAGTCCTCGCCGCCGCCCTGACCCTCTGGCTGGGCGCGCTGGCGGGCTGCGCCCCCGAGCCCGCCGTGGAGAACGACAGCGCCGACACAGCCAGCCCGGTGGAGACCGTCGTCCCCCAGCTGGTCCAGGCCGACGGGTCCTACCCCGGGGTGCCCCTCGAGAAGTACAACATCACCCTGAAGGTGATCCAGAGCGACGTCGAGCAGGTGGGTGGGCCCTGGGACACCGCGTCCCTGGACAACAACCTGGACCGCATGCTGGAGCTGGGACAGCAGGCCTGCGAAGAGGGATCCAAGCCCGACATCCTGCTCTACCACGAGTTTCCGCTGACCGGGTACGTGTACGGCGACCGCGACGACAAGCTCGAGATGGCCCTGACCATCCCCGGGCCGAAGAGCGACGCCCTGGGCGAGCTGGCCAGGGACTGCGACACCTACCTGATCTTCGGCGCCTACGCGAAGGACGAGCAGTGGCCGGGCCACGTGTTGAACCTCACCACCATCATCGGCCGGGACGGCGAGGTGGCCGATGTGGTCTGGAAGCCCCGCAACATCAAGCGCTTCTACGACACCTTCGAGATCAGCACCACCACGGTGGAGTCGGTGCGGACTCGGTTCCGCGAGATGTACGGCGTGGAGAGGGAGATCCCGATCCTGCAGACCGAGTTCGGCAACATCGGAGTGTCCACCGCCCAGCTCGATCCGATCCTGTTCGCCGCGATGGCCGCGCAAGGGGCCGAGATCATCCTGCGCAGCTCCACGCTGTTCTTCGAACACGACGTCATCTACACCGCCCAGGCGCACAACGTGTACTCGGCCATGGCCAACATCCCGTACGACTCGGAGTGGGGCGGGCGCTCCATGATCGTCTCCCCCGATGGCGAGATCCTGGCCCAGGACGAGACCGTCACCGAGGAGGCCATCATCTCGGCCACGATCCCCATCATGAGCTTCCGCAACGGGCGCACCATTCCCCACTACACCACCGAGCTGACGGACACGGTCATGTCCCAGTACGTGCAGGAGATCCCCCTGGACCACATGGACATGCCGGAGGACGAGCTCCCCGAAGACGGCGAAGCGATGAAGGACCTGCTGGATACCGTCAGCCGCTGGCTCAATCCGGACGACTAGGGCCGCGCGGAGGACGCACGATCGGCACGCTGTGGGGACACTCGCAGTCACACCTTTCCTGGGTTTTTTCGACCGCTCTGCCAAAGCTGATGCGCAGAGTGTCCAACGCGATGACCGCCTCGAGCCCGCATCCGTTCGTCGAACGCAAGCCATCGCCGAGCGGTCTCGCCCTGGACTCGCGAAATGGTGACGCCGCCGACCGAGCGCATATACTGCAGGCATGGCCACGGAACGCACATCTCCCGCCACCGAACGCCTCCGAGCAGCACTCCAGCTGCACGAGCTCGGGCTCGCGATCAAGCGCCAGAACCTGAGGAGGCGCCACGTCCAGGCGGACGAAAGAGAGATCGAGAGGCTCCTGGGGGCCTGGCTGCGCGCTCGGCCTCCGGACTGTCCGGGCCGACTGGTTCCATGGCCAAGGGAACAGCGATGCAAGGTCTGATCGATGCCCTGGGCCGGGCACTCACCGACCTGCGCGACCTCGGATCCGAAGCGGCCCTCGTCGGCGGTCTCGCCATCGCGGTGCGTGTGGACCCTCGCTTCACCCGGGATGTCGACCTCGCGGTCGCTGTCGAAGACGACACGGGCGCCGAGGCCGTCATTCGCGGGCTGCTATCCCGAGGCTACGGCGTCCTGGCCATCGTCGAACAGGACGCCACGGGTCGCCTGGCCACCGCGCGGCTGGCGATGCCAGGGCAGGGAGAGCACGGCGTCGTACTCGACCTGCTCTTCGCGACCGTGGGCATCGAGCGGGAGGTCGTCGCGGCCTCCTCGAACGTCGAGTTGATCCCGGGCCTGACGATGCCGGTAGCCCAGGTGGGCCACTTGCTGGCGATGAAGCTCCTCTCGAGGGGCGATGACCGCCCATTGGATCAGGCCGACATCGATGCGCTGCTCAGGGTCGCGGACGAGGCGGAGCTCCGGCGGCTCGGCGATGCCGTTCGGATGATCACAGCGAGGGGATGCGACCGCGGACGAGATCTCGAAGCCGCGCTGGAGGCACTGTTGGCCGAGTGTTGACGCTCACAGCGCCAAGGCCATGATCAGCCCCAGCAGCAACTCCATCTGCACCTTCACCTCACTCGTCGGCGCCAGGAAGAGAGTTCCAGCTGCGTCCAACAGGGGCCGCCTCAAGAGCTCAGCGGTCGGTGCCCTCCGCCTCGGCTCGCAGCCGGGCGCTCTCGCGGAGCTTGGCCGGGCCCACTCCCGGCGGAGCTGGGTGCCCAGGCCGAGGGGGGGGCGGCTGTTCCGGGAACATGAGCTGCAGGCCCTGCCCTTCGTTGGGACAGCTGTAGATGTCGTGGGACGACTCGATGGCTGCCTGGAGGCGCGCCTGGGCCTCGGCATCCTCGCCGCGCGCAGCGTGGATCACCGCCAACCCGTAGTGTGCCTCGGGGTGGTCACCAACCTGAGCGAGCGCGCGCCGGAAGACGATCTCCGCCTCGTCGATTCGCCCGAGCGTTGTCAGGGAGCCGCCCATGGCGAGCATGGCGTTCACGCTGGTGGGATCCACGACCAACTCGCGCTCGTAGATGGCCAGGGCCTCACGGTGCCGCCCGAGCAGCGTCAATGCCCAACCCGAGCCGTACTGCGCGGAGTGGAAGGTGACCCACCTGCGGTTGGCCTCCACCGGGGCGTTCGGGTCTTGTCGAGGATCCTGGAGTCCGGCGATGTCCGAGGCATCCTGGAACCGCTGGAGGGATCGCAGGAGGACGTCGGTTGGGATCCCGACACCGAACCCCACACCCACACCTACGCCCACGCCGAATCCCACACCCACCCCATTGCCGATGCCGCCCCGTGTTCCGAGGCCGAGGCCGTTTCCGATGGGATCCAGCTCGCTGTCCAGGAATCCATGGAGGCACTTCCCGCCCACCTCGAGCCCCCACCCTCTCCGCTGGGAGCCAGCCCGGATGGACCAGGAGGACAACGTGTGGAGCCCGATGCCCACCTGGGCGCTGGGATCGGTGGGATCGCGCTCGGCCGCGAGCTGGAACTGCTCCCCTGCCCGCCCCAGGTCATCCTCGGCCAAGGACAGCAGCCCGTCGAGGAAGCTCGCGGCGGCTCTGTGGTCTCCGCCGACGACCGCGGACAACCAGGCGCGAGAGATGTCGGGCTCATCTCGCTCGAAGCAGCGATAGGCACCTCGCAGCAGGCTCTCGTCGGACAGACGTCCCTCACGCACGAAGCTCCGGAAGGCGGTCGACCGGTGGTCGTGGTCCATGAACGCGCAGGTGTCGTCCATGTCCCCCCTGCCCGTGTCGGACCCCGAAGGCAGCTCGTCCATCAGATCGGCGATCTCGCGATCCGACATGTCCGCTTGGCGGGCCAGCTCGAGGGACTCCTCGAAGCGACCGTCTGTGAAGCCCATCAGCGCGCGCCTCAGCTGCATGTCGCGGTCCGACCCGGGAGCTGTGGCAACACCAGGGCCACCCCGCCGGCCGTCCCGAGAGAGCCCCCCGAGACTGGGCCCGCAGACAGGCCCCCCTCGGCGGAACAAGAAAGAGCACCCAGCATGCAGCACAGCCAGAGCGGTCGAGCACGGGCCGACCACGACCACACCAGGATCGAGGAGACTGGCGTGCGCATCAGAGGGAGGCCTGGAAGAGTGCCGGCCCTGCCGACGAAACACCAATGGAGAAGCTGGCTTGCACCATGAAGAGCCCCTATCGCCCAGCACCACACGCGCCCAACCTACGGGCTGCACCCGCCTCCACGCGCGCAGCCGACAGGAACTCCGATCCCTTCGAGATCAGGCCACGAGCTCGTCACGGGCGGAGCCAGCTCCCCCAAGCGGACGCTCAGAGCTGCCGCTGCATCACCGCGTTGCGCGCTGCAGCGCGCCGGACCTCGTCTTGGGCCTCGCGGTAGGCCTCGACTTCGGCGGGATCGTCGCGATCGACGTACTCAGGCAGCGCCTGAACGTTCTTGGCCTTCTGCAGCTCGACCTCGGCCTCGAGCTTGCGGACCTCGAGCTGCTTCATCTGCCGGCGGTGGCTCAGGAACATCCAGATGACGGCCGTGGGCATACCGAACACAGTCAGGATGCTGAACAGGGCGACCAAGGCTTCCATGAACTCCATCGCGACTCCCGCAAAATGGCACGGCGTTCGTTCACTATGCGATCACCCGACGCACGGCACTCTCTCCTAGCGGTCCGAGTTTGGGGATAGTCGATGACTCGGCTCCCGGAGGCTGCCCATGGATCCCTTCACCCCTTGCACACTCGGCGGCGTGTCGCTCCGCAACCGGATCCTGCGCTCCGCGACCCACATGGGCATGGCCGACGACGCCGGGCGCCCTACCACACAGCTGATCCGCGTCCATGAGCGGCTGGCGAAAGGCGGTGTAGGTGGCATCATCTCTGGCTACGCGGCAGTGAGCCAGCAGGGCCGCAGCCCCTACCCCGGCATGCTGATGCTCCACGACGACGCGCTGCTACCCGCCTGGCGAGAGCTCGCCGACACCGTGCACGCGCTGGGCGCGCCCATGATCGTCCAGATCGCCCACTGCGGTCGACAGACGCGCAGCACGGTCACGGGCCTGCCCAGGGTGGCGCCATCGTCCTGCAGCAGCGGGTCCAGCAAGGCCGAACCCGTACAGGAACTGGACGAAGCCGGCATCGTCGGCGTGATCGAC
Source organism: uncultured Enterobacterales bacterium (assembly GCA_964532635.1). GTDB lineage: Bacteria > Myxococcota_A > UBA796 > UBA796 > JAFGLY01 > CALDOK01. The sequence continues at coordinate 2,071 of CAZHIK010000487.1, read as the reverse complement.
AGCTTCGTGGCCGCCGCGCTGCGCGCCCGTGAGGCCGGGGCCGACGCGGTCCAGCTCCACGCAGCCCACGGCTACCTGCTGTCGAGCTTCCTCTCACCCGCAGAGAACCTCCGTGACGATGGCTGGGGTGGCGACACCCCCCGGCGCTTCGCCGTCTTCGGCGCCATCCTCGATGGCATCGCAGAGCGCGCTCCGGGCTTCCCGGTCTGGGTCAAGCTGAACGCCCACGACGGCCGCCCCGGCGGCATGAGGCCACCCGAGGCCGCCGCCATCGCGGGCCTGCTCCAAGAGCACGGCTGCGCGGCCGTGGAGGTCTCGAGCGGAACCCTGGCCGACGGGCTGTACTCGGTGCGGGCGCCTGCGGTCCCTGCCGCTGCAGCCCTGGCAACCATGCCCCAATACGCGTGGATCCCTCGCTGGTCCCACGGCCTGTTGGCGCCGGTCCTGCGCGCCACGGTGCCCCTGCCCAAGCCCACCTGGCTGTACAACGTGGACGCCGCTCGCGAGATCCGAGCCGCGGTGGACATCCCCGTGATCACGGTGGGCGGCATCCGCCGCGATGACGAGATCCGGAGCCTGCTGGACACGGGCTCTGCGGACGCGGTGTCCATGAGCCGCCCCTTCCTGCGCCAGCCAGCCCTCGTACGGCGCCTGGCGGGCGGCGACGAGCGCGTGACCTGCCACGACTGCGCCCACTGCGTGCTGCCCATGGAGGCCGGCCCCGTGCAGTGCTGGAACGGGAAGATCCCGCGCCACCCGGGCACGCCCTGAACCTCCCAATACCCACCACCACCACCTCGAGCGCTCATCCACCTACCCAGCGAGCCCGTCCGTCGGTTAGCGGGAGTCCTCTCTCCCCGCTCGGAGCGCCCCCATGTCCCGCAGGTGGCTCGTCCCCTCCTTCGCGCTGCTCGCCATGCTCGCCCCCCTGGCCCTGAGCCAGGCCAAGGCCGACAAGTCCGACTGGCCCACCAAGCGCAGCTCCGACATCGACTGGGGCGGCGACCTGTTCAACAAGCACTGCTGGCAGTGCCACGGTCGCCAGGCCGAAGGCGACGGCCCGGCCACCGAAGCCCTCACGGTGGACGTGCCCAGCCTGCGCGGCATCTCCGATCCCGACACCCGCGGCGACCTGGTAGCCACCGCCCGCAAGGGCGCCGGCCCCATGCCCGCCTACCACGAGTCCATCTCCCGCCAGGACATGCGCCGTGTGTTCCTGTACATCGAGAGCCTGGACGACCCCGAGCCCAAGAAGAAGAAGAAGGCCGATCCAGAGCCCGAGGACGCCGAGCCCGAGGTCCCGGCCGAAGAGGGCAACGCCCCCGAGCCCGAGGGGGGCGAGTAGGGCGGCGAATACGGCGGCGCGTCTCCAGCGGCGCTACACTGGTCGGGCCCGTCCTTTCCGGAGGCCGCATGCGCGCCCGCTTCCCCATCCTGCTCGCCCTGACCGCTGGCCTGGCCGCCAGCGCAGCCACGGCCGGCCCCGCCGCAGACGCCACAAAGGGCAAGGCCACATACGACGCCCAGTGCCTGATCTGCCACGGCCAGGGCGGCGCCGGCGACGGCCCCGCAGGCGCGGCCTTGAAACCCAAGCCCACCGACCTGACGGCCGCCTCGTGGTGGGAGGGCAAGGACAACGCCGCCATCATGGGCATGATCCGCCGCGGCAGCCCCGGCACCAGCATGGTGGCCTACAACAAGCTGTCCCGTGAAGACCTCGAGAACCTGGTGGCCTACCTGCGCAGCTTCGAGCCAAAGTAGCCTCCGCGCACAGGTGATTTGCCCCAGCCGGCACCTGGAGATATGAAGCGCCGGCTCTGCAGGGGTGTAGCTCAGTTGGCAGAGCACCTGATTCCAAATCAGGCGGCCGGGGGTTCGAGTCCCTCCACCCCTGCCTTTGAAAGCCCGCCCTTGTGGCGGGCTTTCCTCGTTGTGGGGATCGGGTCGCCGCGGGCGGGCTGTTCTCCATCCAGAGCGGGTTCACCATCGGCTTCGCAGCCCCCTCTGAGATGCTGCGACTCCAGACCTCCTGACATCCAGGGGAGACGATCCGCACAGGCACGGGATCCTC
>CAZHIK010000486.1:0-7054 GCA_964532635.1 uncultured Enterobacterales bacterium | reverse complement strand
GCCTGGAGCTGCAGGATGTGCAGCGCGAGCTCGAGGCCACCCGGGAGCAGCTGCTCCGGGCCGAGCGCATGTCCGCGGTCTCCGGCTTCAGCCGGGCGCTGTCCAGCCGCCTGCGCGCGCACCTGGACCGCCTGCACGGCCTCGAGCAAGCCCTGAACGCCCCGCCCGACGACCCGCGCAGGGCCGAGCTGCTGGACTTCACCATGCAGAGCATCCGCAACATCGAGGCCCTGCTCGCCGAGTTGCTCGAGCGCGCGGGAGCCCAGGCGGATCCCACAACATCGACAGGGGGGGAACCCAGAGGAGGGTTCCCGTGAGCCAATCCATTGACATCGCGAAAGAAACCGTTGATATCGTCAAAGGCGGAGACGCAAAGCTCAGGCTGATCCAGGACGAGGAGAAGCCTTCGGTCTCACCCGACTACATGGACGACCTCGAGCCGCGACCCTATCCGAACTTCCGGCCAGAGCGGGTCGGAACCGCCGAGCTCGGCCCCATCCACGCCAAGGTGGTCCTTCGCCTGTCCCAGGGCCTGCAGAGCTGCACCCTTCACGATGTCTCCACCAGCGGCGTGGCCTTCGTATGGCCCGAGGACGTTCCCCTGCCGCCCGGAACGCGCCTCGGGGATCTGGCGGTGTACTGCGACGACCACGAGCTGTATCGGGGCGGCGCCAAGGTCCGCTCGGTGCGCGACATCGCCGGAAAGAGCATCGTGGGCGCCTCGTTCATGGGCACTCCGATGAACATGGAGGACGTCTTCCAGCTGCGCGAAGTGCGCGAGCGGAGGGGTGATCCCCGCCTGGAGCTGAAGCCCGAGGACCAGCCCTGGCACTGCGGCGAAGCGCGCGCCCGTCACTTCCAGGCCCTCGTGGCCGAGCTGCACCTGTTCCTGCGAGAGGCCGAGCAGCGCTTCGGCTCCCTCGAGAAGGACCTGCCCTGGCACGTGCTGCACGGTGAGAAGGTCACCCCCGCCCGGCTGGCTCTGATCGAGCAGCTCGAGGAGGGCTTCGTCCCCTCTTTCGTCGACTACACCAAGCGCATCGACGCCGCCCTGCGCGACGCACCCCAGGCGCTCAGCGACAACCTCAAGGCGTACTCCCGGGCCATGCTCCACGACTACTTCATGCAGTCGCCGCTGATGCACCGCTGCCTCACCAAGCCCCTGGGCTACCCCGGCGACTACGTCATCATGCGCTACCTGTACGAGGACTGGTTCGAGGGCCCCAGCCTGCTGGCCAAGGCCGTCCACCTCGGTGGCGTGTCGACCCCAGCCTGCGACGCGGTCCGAGCACGGAAGGACCTGATCCTCGAGTCCATCTGCGAGAAGACCCGCCAGCGAGCACGGGAGGGTCAGCGCACCAAGGTCATCTCCATCGCCGCCGGCCCCGCACAGGAGACGGTGGAGCTGATGCGCTCCCACCCCGACGTGGCGGAGCACCTGGACGTCCTGCTGTTCGACCAGGACCAGCACGCGCTGGAGTACGTCAACAACCGCGTCAACCTCATCCGCGCAGGAGGGGGAGGACGGGGCATGACCATCCAGCTCCGGCACGACACCATCCGTCGCCTGCTGGACGACGAGACCATCTTCGAGGCCTTCGGACCTGCGGACATCGTGTTCTCGTCCGGCCTTTTCGACTACCTGCGATTCCGCACCGGCGTGCGGCTGGTCCGCAACCTGTTCCGCATGATCGCCGAGAGCGGGCAGCTGTTCGTCGGTAACATCGTGCCTGAGCAGCCCACACGCTGGATCTTCGACCACCACCTGGACTGGTTCCTGGAGTACCGCGACCGCGAGGAGCTGCTCACGATGGCCGAGGACGCGGTGAGCTATGGCCAGGCCCGGATCGTCGAAGAGAGCAGCGGCTTCAACCCGTTCGTGCGGCTCACCAGGAGCTGAGCCATGGCGGAAGAGGTCCTCGAGCAGCGCTGGCAGGCCTGGCTGACCGATCACAACCGCCGCAGCGCCTGGCTCGTCCTGGCGCTGACCGGTACCTGCTACCCGGCGTTCGGGATCCTCGACTACCTGGTGGGGCCGCCCGAGTGGCTGTGGCTGCTGTGGGGCAGCCGCGGCGTGGTCTTCGCCTGCACGCTGGTGATGGTCGTGCTGGTGCGCCAGCCACTCTTCGAGCGCCACGGCGTCGCCCTCACCACGGCCTTCATGCTCCTCGTGGCCGGCGGGATCGCCGCCATGATCTTCGTGATGGGGGGCCTGGCCTCGGTCTATGTGCCAGGCCTCATCCTCGTGTCCATCGCGGTCACGATCTTCATCTGGCCTCCCAAGGCCATCGTCATCTTCCAGGGCGGCTTGATGGCCATGTTCGTGCTGCCGAACATGGCCAACTTCGACATGGCGACACTGCAGGCCACCGCCCTGAACTGTTTCTTCCTGGGCTTCGCCGCGTTCTTCATGACCGCCTCGCAGATCTTCGCCTACAAGGCTCGCAAGGAAGAGTTCGACGCGAAGATGACCCTCGAGCGCACCACCGCCAACCTCGAGGCCGCCCACGACGAGCTGAAGCGCCTGGACCAGTTCAAGTCCCAGTTCTTCGCCAACATCACCCATGAGCTCAAGACACCGCTGGCCATGATGCTCGCTTCGCTGGAGCTGATGGCCAGCGAGGACATGGGGCCGCTGGTGGACCAGCAGCGGGCCACCATCGAGTCCATGCTCCACAACGGGCTGAAGCTGCTGCGCATGATCGGCGACATCCTGGACCTGAGCCGCCTGGACGAGTCCAAGGTGCGCCTGCGCATCCAGGAGCACGACCTTGTGGGCTACCTCGAAGGCCTGGTGGCCCAGGTCCACGCGCTGACCGTGCGCAAGGACATCAACCTGAGCCTGCACTGCGGGGTGGAAGGCTGCCCCATCTGGTACGACGCAGGTCGCCTCGAGCGGGTGTTCGTGAACCTGCTGTCCAATGCCGCGAAGTTCACCCCCGAAGGGGGCCACATCGAGGTGTCCCTCGAGGACCGGGGCGGCAGCGTGGTGGTCAGCGTGGCCGACAGCGGCCCCGGCTTCCCCCCCGAGAAGGCGGAGGACCTCTTCGAGCGCTTCTACCAGGTGGACATGGGCGCCACCCGACGCCACGGCGGCTCGGGCATCGGCTTGTCCCTGGCCAAGGAGTTCGTACAGCTGCACAACGGACGTATCTGGGCGGAGTGCGAACCCGGGGAAGGGGCCCGCTTCATGGTGGAGCTGCGCAAGGGACGCGATCACTTCGACCCCTCCGTGCTGGACAGGCGCTCCAGGTCCCGCGACATCCTCGGCGGCCGGCGCTCCTCGGACCAAGGCCTGGCCGAGTGGACCGGCCTGCTCACCGAGCGCGACGACTACCGCCTGCTGCAGATCGCCGACGCCACCGAGCGCCGGGTCGTGGCGCGCCACCCCCACCAGGAGAAGCGCCGCCACTCGGTGCTGGTGGTGGACGACACCCCCGACATCCTACGGGTGGTCCACCTCACCCTGCACGACCAGTTCCAGGTCTACACCGCTCGGGACGGCCTCGAAGGCCTGGCCATCGCCCGAGAGATCAAGCCCAGCCTGGTGATCACCGACCTGATGATGCCCGGCATCGACGGCCACGAGCTGATCCGCCGGCTCCGCGAGGACGAGGGCACCAAGCAGACCCCGATCATCATGCTCAGCGCCCGCGGCGCTACCGACGACCGCGTGGCTGGCCTGGAGACCGGCGCCAGCGCCTACCTGGCCAAGCCCTTCTCCACCCGGGAGCTGCGCGGGGCGGTGCGCTCACTGCTCGAGATGCAGGATCTGCAAGCCGAGGTCCAGCTCGAGCACCGCATGGACGCCATGGAGACCCTGGCCGCGGGCCTGGCCCACGAGTTCAACAACGCCCTGAACCAGATCCGGCCCGCGGTGGCGATGATGGAGAAGGACAGCAAGGAGCTGGACACACTGGTGGGACACCTGGCCAGCGGCACCGCCGATCCCGAGCGGCAGCGCCGAGCCATGCGCCTCACAGAGCGCATCGTGCGCCTGCAGGAGCGGGCCTCCGCCGGCTCGGAGCGCATCGCCCACACCATCTCACTGATGAGCCACTACGCCAGCGAGGGCCGGGAGCGCACCGTCCAGCCCTGCGACGTCTTCGACTCCATGCGTGAGGTGGTCTCCATCGTTCGCCCGCGCATCGATCGCGAGGTCGAGGTCAAGCTCGCCCTCGAAGGCGCCGGGCGCGTGCCCTGCGTGCCCGAGGAGATCCACCAGCTGCTCACCAACCTGTTGGCCAACGCCTACGACGCTGTGCCCACCGAAGGTGGGGTGGTGGAGGTGGACGGCCGCCGAGTTGGCAACCGTGTGATCCTCAGCGTTGCCGACAACGGCTCGGGGGTTCCCGAAGCCATCCGCTCCCGCATCTTCCACCCCTTCTTCACCACCAAGGACCCCGGCCGCGGCACTGGCCTGGGCCTGAACATCGCTTGGCGCGTCGCGCAGCGCCACGGTGGCAGCCTCGAGCTGGTCCCCGGCCCCCTGCCCGGCGCCTGCTTCGAGCTCAGCCTGCCCATAACCCCGCAAGAATGCGGTAAGATCGCGCCGGCCACCAGCGCAGAGGCCGGTGCCACGGAGGGGACACCGTCATGAGCCCCCACCCCCACAGCTCCTCGATCCGCCTGCTCGCCGTCGACGATCAACCCGCTACTCTGCAGGCCTACCGCTGGGTGTTCGGCTCCAGCGCCGTCTGGCGCGTAGCCCCCGCCAGCGAGCCGGAGCAGCCCAGCGCCTTCGAGCTGGTCACCTGCGACGACGGCGATGAGGCCATGGCCCTGATCCTCCAGGCTCGCCTGGAAGAGCGCCCGTTCTCGGTGATCTTCCTCAACCCGCTCCTGCGGGGCGACCAGGACGCCCCCGAGACCGCCGCCGCCATCCGCTCCACCGATCCCGACATCAACATCGTCATCGTCGCAGAGCCCGTGGAGCTGCACCCCGAACGCTTCGTCCAGCGCGTGCTGCCCGCAGAGCGTCTGCTCTTCTTCCCCAAGCCCTTCCAGCCCCACGTGCTGCGCCACCTCGCCAGCACCCTCGGCGCCAAGTGGCGGGCCGAGCGCGATCTCACCCACTCCCACCAACAGCTCGAGCGCCAGGTCGCCCGGCGCACCAAGGAGCTTGCCCACGTCAACGAGTTGCTCATGCGAGACATCGCACGACGACGCGAGGTGGAGCAGGCCTTGGTGGAGAGCGAAGAGCGCTACGCACTGGCGGCCAAGGCCGCCAACGACGCTCTGTGGGACTGGGATCTCATCTCCAACAGCATCTACCTCAGCGAGCGCTGGTACCGGATGCTCGGCCTCGATCCCCGCGAGGCGCTGGCTGATCCCGAGACCTGGTTCGAGCGCGCCCACCCCCAGGATCGCCAGCCGCTGCGGCTCGCGGTCCAGGAGCACCTCGAGGGCAGCGAGGACCACTTCGAGCTCGAGCACCGGCTGCGCGGCACCGACGGCAGCTACCGCTGGGTGCTGTGCCGCGGGCTGCTGGTGCGGCGCGATGGACGCGTCCCCATGCGTCTGGTGGGCTCCATGTCCGACATCACCGCCCGCAAGGAGGCCGAGGCGCGGCTGGTGCACGACGCCCTGCACGACGCCCTCACCGGACTGCCCAACCGCGTGCTGTTCATGGAGCGGCTGGCCCACGCTATCCAGGTAGCGCGCCGCAACCCGGACATGCGCTCGGCCCTGCTCTTCCTCGACCTCGACAACTTCAAGGTCGTCAACGACTCCATGGGCCACTGGGCCGGCGACGAGCTGCTGCGGGCTGTGGCCGGACGCATCGAGCGCTGTCTTCGGGGCACCGACCTGCTGGCGCGCTTCGGCACCGAGAAAGCCCTGGCGCGCTTCGGCGGTGACGAGTTCACCATCCTGTTGATGGGTGTCCGCGACGAGGAAGATGCCGTGCGGGTGGCCCGCCGGGTGCTCGAGGAGTTGGCCAAGCCCTTCCACTTCCGGGGCCAGGAGGTCTACACCACCGCCAGCGCCGGCATCTCCTTCGTGGACGCCGGCTGCGATGATCCCAGCAAGCTGCTGCGCAACGCCGACATCGCCATGTACAGGGCCAAGGCCGAGGGCAAGGCTGGCTACGCCATCTTCGACGAGGCCATGCACGAGGGCGCCGTGAGGCGCCTGGAGCTGGAGACCGCGCTGCGCAAGGCCCTCGAGCGCGACCAGCTGCTGCTGCACTACCAGCCGGTGGTCTCCCTGCACCACGGCGGGATCGTGGGCTTCGAGGCCCTGGTTCGCTGGCAGCACCCTGTCCGCGGCCTCATCTCCCCCGGAGAGTTCGTGCCCCTGGCCGAGGAAACCGGGCTCATCGACCCCATCGGCAGCTGGGTGCTCCACCAGGCCTGTATGCAGCTCCGGGCCTGGCAGCGGGCCTTCCCAAAGCGCGACCTGAGCATGTCGGTCAACATCTCCAGCCGCCAGTTCGCCCGCCAGGATCTGGCGGCCCAGGTCAAAGACACCCTGGACGATGTGGGGCTGCACCCCCGCGGGCTCAAGCTCGAGATCACCGAGAGCGTCCTGCTGGACCACAGCCAGACCTTCGAGGACACCCTGGCCGAGCTGCAGCGCCTGGGCGTGGCTCTGCACATGGACGACTTCGGCACCGGCTACTCCTCCTTGAGCTACCTGCACCGCTTCCCCTTCGAGACCATCAAGATCGATCGCAGCTTCGTGCAGAACATGAGCCTCGGCAAGCGCAGCCAGGAGCTGGTCTGCTCGGTGGTCCAGCTGGCCCACGCCCTGGGCATGAACACCACTGCCGAGGGCGTCGAGACGCCGGAGCAGCTGGGCTGGCTGCGGGAGCGCAAGTGCCACCACGCCCAGGGCTTCCTGTTCTCGAAGCCGGTCACATCGACGCAGGCCCGCAAGCTCATCGAGCAGGCGCCCTGCTGGGCCTAGCCTGGAGCCCGCCTCCACGATGTAGACGCCGCCCTGGCAGCTCTGGGTGTCGGAGAGGTAGCTCGCCCCTCGATGAGGCCCCACCGGATAGACCCGACTTTGACAGCACCTGCTGACATGGACCGCGGATAGTCGCGGACAAACA
>CAZHIK010000485.1:0-7096 GCA_964532635.1 uncultured Enterobacterales bacterium | reverse complement strand
CTGGGGTCGTCCGGGGTCCGCGCCAGGGCCGAACGGAAGGACCGCTCCGCGCTGACGAGGTCCATCTCGAGTACGGCGGCCTCGCCCCGGTCGAGATGCCAGCCCGCGCTGCAGGCCCAGAGCAGCGTCAGCGCCAGGAAGGGAGCACGGGCGAGGAACATCAGCTGTCGATGCCGTAGTCCCTGATCTTGTACACCAGGGCCTTGTAGGAGATGTCGAGGATGCGGGCGGCCCGGGAGCGGTTGCCCTTGGTGCGGGCGAGCGCGCGCACGATGAGCTCCCGCTCCAGTGCGGCCAGGCGGCGCTTGATGGACAGATCCTCGTCCGGCTCGGTCGCCGAACCGGGTTGCGGGGCGATAGGCCCCCCGGCACCGTCGTGAAGCTCCGGAGGCAGATCCTCGATGCGGATGGTCTCACCGTCTGCGAGGAGCACCGCGCGCTCGCAGGCGTTCTCGAGCTGACGCACGTTCCCAGGCCAGGGACAGCCCTCGAGCACGGCGAGAGCGGCCGCGGAGATGCTCGGTCGGCGACGCCCCATGCGCTTGGCGTGCCGGAACAGGAAGTGGTCCACGAGCAGGGGGATGTCCTGGGTGCGCTCCCGGAGGGGCGGGATGTGCAGGCGAACAACGTTGAGGCGGTAGAACAAGTCCTCACGAAAGCTCCCCCGCCCCACCAGCTCGGGCAGGTCGCGGGAGGTCGCCGCGATGATGCGGACGTCCACGGGAACGTCCCGTGTGCCTCCCACACGACGGATGCGGCGCTCTTCGAGGGCCCGCAGCAGCTTGACCTGCAGCGCGAGGGGGATCTCGCCGACCTCGTCCAGCAGCAAGGTCCCGCCGCTGGCCTGCTCGAACAGCCCGCGGTGCCGCTTGACCGCCCCGGTGAAGGCTCCGCGCTCGTGTCCGAACAGCTCGCTCTCGAGGAGGGTCTCGGGGATGGCACCGCAGTTGACCGCGACGAAGCGCTCACCGGCGCGCGGAGACCAGGCGTGTACGGACTTGGCCAGCACCTCCTTGCCGGTGCCGCTCTCGCCGGTGATCAGGACGGTGACCGGCGAGGTTGCGACCTTGGAGGCCACCGCCACCACCTCCCTCAAGCCCTGGCCGCCCCCGATGAGCCTGTGGCTGTGGCGCGCCACCTCCTGCCGCAGGACCTCGTTCTCCCGCGACAGCCGCTCTCGCTCCTCGAGCTTGCGCAGGGTGATGACGATCTCGTCAGGTCGGAAGGGCTTGCTGACGAAGTCGTACGCACCGCACTTGACGGCCTCGACGGCGGTGTCGGTGGTGCCGTAGGCGCTCATCATGATGACCAGCACCCCGGGGAAGCGCTCCCGCGCGCGCTCCAGGAAGCCGAGACCGTCCAGGCGGGGCATGCGGAGATCGCACAGCGCCACCCAGATGTCGGACCGACGCGCGAGGCACTCCAGGGCGTCCTCACCGTCGATGGCCGAGACGACGTCGTAGCCGGCCCGCTCGAGGATCAGTCGCAGCATGTGCCGCAGCCCCTCTTCGTCGTCCACCACCAGCACGCACGGGCGCTCGGCGACCGGACGCTGGGGGGTGGGCGGGTTCGTCACGGGATCGGTGGGCATACGCTTGCCTCGTAGGGAGGGACCTGAAGTGTATACTGCCCTGCCCCCCGAAGCGGCGAGGAAGGGCGTGCTGACCGTCCTGCAGATCGTGCACGGCTACCCCCCTCGGGAGCTGGCGGGCACCGAGCTTGCGACCGCGAGGCTCGCCGACGCCCTCCGCGCCCGTGGCTGGCGGTGCGTGGTGCTCGCCTCCACGCGGGCGCCAGGCTCGGAGCAGTACAGTGTCCTCGAGGACGGTCACGACCTGATCCGCGTCGTGAACAACCACCCTCACCGGCCGCTCGGAGAGGAGCGGGACCCGGCCATCGAGGGCATCGTGGCGGACACGGTCCAGCGGGTCGATCCCCACGTGATCCACGTGCAGCACCTGGCCTACCTCTCCTCGCACCTGCGCTTCGGGCGTCCCGCTGTCGGAACCCTGCACGACCACTGGCCGTGGTGCGCTGCCGCGGGCACCATGCTGCGCGAGGGTTCCCTCCCCTGCCCTGCCCCAGAACCCTCGGTCTGCGCGTCCTGCTACGCCCGCGTGGCCCAGCTCCCCGGCCGCGTGGAGCACGCTGCGGTGGGCCTGGCCTCCGCCCTGTCGAGGGTGGTCCCGCCGGACCGCGCGCACCGAGCGTGGCGCCGGCTCCCCTTGGGGCTGCGGGCCCGGCTCCGCGGCAGCTCGGTCTCACCGGGGACCGCCGAGGGCGCCGTGGCCCGCAGAGCGTCCCTGACCGCAACCTGGAACGCCCTGGACGTCCGGATGGCCCCCTCGGCTTTCCTCGCTGCCCAGGCCGAACACCACGGCCTTGACGAGGTGCGAGTGGTCCCCAACGGCGCACCCGTCGGGCCGTGGGCCCCCAGGTGCGGGGGAGGGCCTCTGGTGCACCTGGGCTCGGTGGTCCGCCACAAAGGGGTGCACCTGGTGGTGGAGGCCTACCGGCGAGCCTTCGGCGGGCACTTCGCCGATCCTGGGCTGGAGATCCACGGCAACACCAGCCTCGATCCCAGCTATGCCCAGGCCCTCGACTGGCCTCTCGAGGGTCCGCTGGAACCCTCGGCGGTCCCCCGACTGCTGGCGAGGGCCTCCGCGCTCGTGATGGGCTCCCTGTGGCCCGAGAACGCGCCACTGGTCTGCCTGGAGGCACGGCGAGCGCGCTGTCCGGTCGTAGCGCCGCGAATCGGCGGCATCCCCGAGCTGGTCGAGCACGGCGTCGACGGCTTCCTCTACCGCCCAGGCGACGCCGAGGATCTGGCGGACTGCTTGCGACGGATCACCGCGCTCTCGACCGCCCTGCCGGTCCGCGAGCCGTGCTCCATGGCGGAGCACGCCGAGCGCGTCGAAGCGATATACCTCGAGGTCATGGGCTCCAGCTCCAGGACATCCCAGCACCGGAGGACACCGTGAGCCAGACCGAGCTCGAGCGCCTCGAAGACACCATCACGGGCTACCTGGTGGACCTGGGCCTGCCCCCCGAGCCCTACGGGGACCTGCTGTACGCCTATCGCTTCGGTGACACCGTGGTGCTGGTGAGCCTGTTCTCCGCCGCGGGGGCGTCGTGGGTGCGGCTGGCCACACCCCTGCTGCGCGACTTCCGCCCAACACTGGAGCTGGTCACGCGCCTCCTGAGGCTCAACACCGAAGTCCTGCTGGGTACCTTCCAGATCTTCGAGGACGACGTCCTCACCTTCACGATCACCCTACCCGGCGAAGGGCTGGCCTCCGAGAGCTTCTCGGCGGCGATGCAGCACGTCGCGGCCGTCTCGAGCGCCCACGGCGAGGAACTGCAGGCCCTGGCGGGCGGGCGCCTGGTCTCCGACCTGTTCCCCGCGTGAACGCGTGAGCACAGTGCCCAGGGTGATGCAGGTGGCCCACGGCTGGCCTCCTGAGCGCATCGGCGGGGTCGAGCTGTACACGGACGCTCTGCACGGCGCCCTGCAGGAGCTGCGGGTGGACAGCAGCGTGTTCTGCGCTGGCGGCGCCCCGCAGCGCCTCCCCGACCGGCTGCAGGTGGTCGGCCCTTCCCGGTCACCGCGGAGCTTTCGTGAGACCGTGATCCGTCCCGCTGTCGAGGCCCGCTTCCGCGCCTGGTTCGCCACGAAGCGCCCCGATGTCGTCCACTTCCACCATCTCACCCACCTCTCCCTGGGCCTCCCGAGGATCGCGCGCGAGGGCGGTGCGCTCACCCTGATGACCCTCCACGACTACTGGCTCCCGTGCTTGCGGGGTCAGTTGGTCGATCGGGAGCTCATGCGCTGTCCCGGCCCCACCCCGCAGCGCTGCGCACACTGCGTCTCCGGCCAACTGGCCCTGAAGCCGAGCACCGCGGCGCTGGGCCGCGCGCTCTCCGGCTTGCCGCCGGCCCTCAGGGCTCGGGCCCGGGAGGCCGCGGGTCGTCGCTCCAGCGGGCTCGAGGCGGTCGTTCGGGAGCGCATGGAACTGGTCGCAGCCGCTGTGGCGCGGGTACACCGCTTCGCGGCCCCCTCCAGGGACCTGGCCGCGCGCATGGCTGGGCTGGGGCTGGGAGCCGGACGGATCGATCACTGCGGGCTGCCTCTGGTCCACCCGGTGGCAGCCCGCGCCTCCACCAGGCCCCGGCCCCGTGCGCTTTCTGTTCTTGGGCTCCCTGATCCCCACCAAGGGGCCCCACCTGCTCCTCGAAGCCTTCGCCAGCCTGCCCGCAGGTGCGGCCACCCTGCACATCGCCGGACCCGCGCCGAAGCTGGATCTCGATCCCAGCTACGCCGAGCGACTCGCTTCGAGGGCGCGGGAGCTGCCTGGGGTGACCCTCGAGCCCGCCTTCGCTCCGGGAGAGGTCCAGCGACGCCTGGACAGCGCGGACGTGCTCGTGCTGCCGTCGCTCTGGGAGGAGAACAGCCCGCTGGTGCTGAGGGAAGCCACAGCCGCCGGCCTGCGGGTGGTCGCCAGCCAGCGCGGGGGCATCGCCGAGCTGGTTCCCGACGCCCGCCTGTTCGAGCCCGACGTTCACCTCGCTCTGAGCACCGCCCTCGCCGCTGAGGTCCGCCGGGGACGGGGACGGCGGGAGCCCGTGCACTGGGAGCAACCCCTCGAGCACGCAGCCGAAGTGCTGAGCTGGTACCATCGCTGTTCCGCGAGCTGCTAGAACACCGCGTCGTCCCGAACTCCTGGAGGCCCCCTGCTGTCACCGGCCCTGCTCCTGGCCATCTCGCTCAGCGTCGCGCAGGCTGGAGAGGACGAGTGCGTAGCCTGCTGTCGGGCGGCGGGGCTGTCGGGCTGCCGCACCAGCCTGCGGATGTATGGGGAGGGCTCGGTGGCAACCGCCGAGGGTGGCGCCTGGCGTGTGCTGGGACTCTGGTTCCTCGACTGTGCTGGCCAGGGCCGCTTCGAGGCTGGCTCCACCGCCGTGGTCTCCACCATGCCCGTCTCCGGTGAGCTCTTGCTCGCCGCCACCCCGACCCAGGCCCTCCACTGCTTCGCCCAGGCCTGCTCCTACCCCGCGGACGCGTGCTTCGACACCATGGCCGAAGGGCGGCTCCGGTTGGTGGACTGCCGTGACGGTGCGGCCATGCCTGCCGCCAAGCTGGCCCAGCCAGGCCCCGAGCCTCCCGGCTCGGAGGCCATCATCGCTGTGGTGGGGGATCGACCCCTGGTGGTCACCCCGGTGGACGCGCCTCCCCCCCGCGCGGAGCCCTCCCAGGCCTGCTGTGGTAGCTCGAGCGGTGACGGCCTGTTCGGCCACGAGACTCGCGCGGCTGTGGTCACTCGCACCGGCACCGAGCCCGCACGTCCTACCGACGTCTCCGCGGCCCCCCCCAGCCTGGGCAGCCCCGAGCCCTACAGCGGGGCCAGTGGAGACTTCGTGCTCGCGGTGCCAGAGCCCCCCCTCACAGCGGACTGTGGCACATCCGAGGTGCTCCGCACCGAGTCCAGGCGCCGGGTCGATGCCGGCAACGAGGCCGTGATCCGAGGTGAGATCCAGGTGGCCATCGACGAGTACAGGGCGGCGCTGACCCTCGATCCCTGCAACCCCTACGCATGGGCCGATCTCGGCGCGCTGGCCCTGCGCCTGGAGCGGGCAGCCGACGCTGCCCTGGCCCTGTCTCAGGCTGTGGAGCTCCAGCCGCGGCACTACACCGCATACACCAACCTCGGCTTGGCCTACGAGTTTCTCGGCCAGCCCGAACTGGCCTATGACGCCTTCGGTGTGGCCCTCACGCTCCGCGCCCATCACGTACCCGCCCAAGAAGGCCGTCAGCGGACCGAGCGACAGCGCTGACGGACCGCGTGGCCTTCGCTGCTGAACGCAGCTTGCCCCGAGCCTCCCAGCCCAGTAGCTTTGCTCAGCTCCGAGAGGAGTTCTCCCACCGGGAGGCTCCCTTTCCTCGCCACCGTGAACCCTCCGCTTCCACCGAGGAGCCCATGACTGAGTACCAGCCCTTCGTCATCCCCGCGGGTGTGTCCATCCAGCTCACCGATCGCGGTGTGTCCATCCAGCACGTGGGAGACATCGTCCTCCAGGACTCCCTGGGCGACACCATGAACCAAGTCGTCTCACGCGAGGGCTCGGTCACCCTGAGCGGCGACTTCCAGATCCATACGGTCGCCGCCCCCAAGGGCACGGTGCGCCTCGAGGGCAAGGTCAAGGCCGCCTCCGTCCAGGGCAAGGTGGTCGAGCTGATGACCAACCGGCTCGACGCGACCGCGGTGCAGGGCGGCGAGCAGATCGTCCTGGGCGCCTCCAAGGTCAACTGCGACGTCCTCGTGGCCCCCAAGATCGACATCGATGCCAAGGCCAGCGGCCGAGTCCCCATCATCGAGTGCCGCAACGAGCCCGGCCCCAACGCCATCAAGGGCGGCTTCAGCATCGTCGAGTACGACGAGCTGGTCGGCAACGTGGAGTCCTACCCCGCCGAGCGGGGCGTGGAGCCCCTCGAGCCCGGTGGTGAAGACGAAGAGCAGGAGGACGACGACGAGGAGCCATCCGATGTGGTCATCGAGGCCTATGCGGCCGAAGAGGCGGAGCTCGAGGCCTTGGACGACGAGCATGAGCCCACCCCAGTCGAGGCCATCGACGAGGCCACCGAGGATCCGGACACCTACACCGACTCTGCTGCGCTGAAGGTCGGCGTTGCCACCGCGGCCCCCACCGAGGCCAGGGTCGTCGAGCCGGACACCGAGCCAGAGCAGCCCGTGGCGGATGAACTGGACCGCGAGGAGCCCTCTCTCCCCGAGGTGGGCGCGGACGCCCTCTCCCCCATCGAGACCGAGGATCTGCAGCTCCCTCCTGGTGCCAAACCCGGTGTCGATGTCGAGGTCGCCGACGTGGAGGTCGAGGCCATCGCCGACGACCAGGTCGCCCAGGTGGACGAGACCTTCGAGGACATCGGGCAGGACGACGAGCCCGACACAGCTCACTCCCAGCTCCTCGAGATCCTCGCGGAGCTGCGCAGCTGCTACGAGGAAGGCGAGCACCCGCCGGTGCTCGGCCAGCTCGCCGAGCTGGTGGACGCCCGTGAGTACGACGAGATCGTCTCGCGTCT
>CAZHIK010000484.1:0-7105 GCA_964532635.1 uncultured Enterobacterales bacterium | reverse complement strand
ACAATAACAGGCAACGGGTCGGGCGTCGGGGTCCACACGAGCATCGTAAACAGCGTCACGGTGCGAAACTGCAACATAGTCAACTTCTCGCAGGGTATTCTCTTAAACCGCACGACCAACAGCACGGTCACGAACACCGGCCGTCGGGTGATGGCCACGATCTTGTCGTCCAGATCCGTGGCGGTCTTGGCCGCCAGACGCGTGAGCACCCGGGCGAAGACGATGTGCGCCAGCGAGGCGGCGATCAAGGCCGCGACCACCAGCGCCACTGCGCGGGCCCAGGGGTGGGCCAGCCAGCCCTCGTTCCAGATCAGCTCGAGCTGCGCGAGGTTCATGATGCCTCCGTTCCGACGACGCGCCAGGCTATGCCGGCGAGGCCCGGAGAGCACACCAACACCCGCGCGCACCGTGGTATGCTCCAGTCGAGCCTCGAGCCGGGATCACAGGCGTGAGAGCACCACAACGAATAGCTCGCCCGGGGGGACCATGGACACCGGAACTCACATCCTGACCGCCCTGGCGGCCCTCCTGCTCGTGGCCGCGCCAACGGCCTGGGCCATGGAAGGCTCCCACCCCTTCGACCACTACCTCTCCATGGACCTCGAAGAGCTGATGGAGATCGAGGTGGCAGCCGCCACCCACCAACCGCTCACGGTCCACCAGGTCCCGGCCACGGTGCGGGTGATCACCGCCCAGCAGATCCGCGAGAACGGCTGGCTGACCCTGGAAGACGCCCTCAGCGGCCTGCCCGGGCTCCAGTTCCGCGACCTGCTGGGGCTGAACAGCTACGTGTTCCTGCGGGGCATCCCCAACCAGAACAACCTGGTGCTGGTGATGGTGGACGGGGTGCCCGTCAACGAGCTCAACTCCGGCGGCTTCTACGGCGGCGGCCACTACAACCTGGCCAACGTCGACCGCATCGAGGTGGTCTACGGCCCGGCCTCCGCCCGCTATGGCACCAACGCCATCTCGGGCGTGATCGACATCGTCACCCGCCAACCCGAGGAGGACTCGGGGCTCGAGCTGGTGGCCGGTGGTGGTGGCTTCGCCACGGCCCACGCCACCATCAGCCACCGCCACTACGACGAAGAGCGGCAGCTGGGTGCGGCCGTCTCGGCGATGGCCAAGACCAGCGAGAAGGCCTGGCTGGGGGGCGAAGCCGGCGACGGCAACTGGTCCGACGACATGGAGAACTTCGAGGACGACTACGCCCTGGACGGACGCATCCGCTGGCGAGGCTTCCTGCTGGGAGCCACCTGGCAGAACCGGCGCTCCTCCACCAGCACCTACTTCCCCAGCGAGGGCACCGAGTACCACGACCAGGACAGCATCTGGAACATCCGCTTCCTCAACACCTGGCTCGAGCACCGCTGGGACGCTGGAGAGGCCGCACAGCTCCAGAGCCGCGCCTGGTTCCGGGACACCACCGTGCTGCCCGACTCGGTCCAGAAGGTCACCGACAGCGGCCAGATCGGCTACCACCGCCCCAACCGCGCCGTGGGCGCCGACGCCACCCTGTCGGGCGACGTCTCCGAGGGCCTGCACCTGGCGGGCGGGCTGCTGCTCGAGGGCGAGAGCCTGGCCGAGGGCTACGCCAACACCACCAGCGACAGCCCCGAGGCCCGCCCCCCGCGCCCCGACGACCCGGAGATGACCCACAGCGAGCTGGTGAGCGCCTTCGCCGAGGCCGCGTACCAACCCGTCGATCCGCTTCGCATCACCGCCGGGGCGCGCTTCGACCACAGCACGGTCTACGCCCAGCGCCTCAACCCTCGAGCCGGCCTGGTGTTCACGCCCGGCTCATCCGCCTTCAAGCTGCTGTACGCCGAGGCCTTTCGGGCGCCGCGCCCTTGGGACTACAGCGACGGCCTGGGCAACGACACCCTCGAGCCCGAGAAGATGCGCACCCTCGAGGCCTCGGCGGGCACCCTGGCGGGCGGGGTGGTGCAGCTGGACCTGGCCGCATACCGCAACCACATGACCGGCGTGCTCACCAAGGCCTTCGAGGGCGAGGACTGGCGCTGGATCAACCTGGGCGAGGTCACGGTCCTGGGCCTGGAGCCCTCGGCCTCCCTGCAGTACCGCTGGCTGGGAGCCTGGGCCAACTACACCCTGCAGCACGCCACCGACAGCGAGGGCGAGCCCCTGGACGAGATCGCCATGCACGGGGCCCACGGCGGGCTGCGCCTGGCCTTCACCGATCGGCTCGTGCTCAACCTGCAGGGTGACTGGCTCGGCCGCCGCAGCAATCCCCAGGTCATCCCCAGCACCGGCGACGACGTCATCGATCCCGCCTTCCTGCTGGGGGGCTCCCTGTCCTGGCTCGATCTGCGGGGCGTGGACCTGCAGCTCATCGTGCGCAACGCCCTGGATGTCGAGTACTTCCATCCCTCCAACCGGGACGTGTCCCGCTACCGCCAGCCCCAGCGCACCGTCCTGGTCCAGGCGGCCTGGCGCCCCTGACCCATGCCCCGCTCCCTGCCCGCGTTGCTGCTCCTGGCCCTGCTGTGGGCCTGTCCCGCGCTGGGCGCCGAGGACGACGCGGGGGGGGAGTACGAGCTCAAGGCGGTGTTCATCACCAAGTTCCTGCAGTACATCAGCTGGCCCGAGGGCCAGGCTCCGGAGCGCTGGCGGGTGGTGGTGGTGGGCCAAGGGCCCCTGGTGGAGCCCCTGCAGGACGTGGCGGCCCAGCTCAGCGCCTCGGATCAGCCCATGGAGGTGACCGTGGTGGAGGCCCTCGACCCCCTGCCCCCCTGCGAGGTGCTGGTGTTGAGCGAGCGGGATCCCGTGGTGCTGTGGGCCCTGGCCGCACAGACCGCCGGCCAGCCCGTGCTCACCGTCGGTGACGTCGCCGGCACGGCCGAGCAGGGCTTGGCCGTCTCCTTCACGCTGGAGCAGTCGCGGCTGCGCTTCCAGATCAACCCCGACGCCCTGGACCGGGCCGGCCTCCGGGCCAGCTCCCGGCTGCTGGCCCTGGCCGAAGTGGTCGCCGAGAGCCCGCCGGAGGAGGTCGCCCCATGAGCTCCCCCACCCGCCCCGATCGCGTCGCGGTGCCCCTGGCCGCCAAGATCAGCCTGGCGGTCTTCGGGGTGGTGGCCTTCACCGTCACCCTGCTGGCCTTCAGCTCTGCGATCCGGCTCCAGCGCGCCATGGACGAGGCCCTCGAGCACGAAGAGCACGCCCTGAGCGAGCTGGTGCTCTACTCGGTCACCCCCGCCCTCGAGTTCCGGGATCCCGACGCGGCCGAGCGCGCGGTGGAGCGCCTCGTGGCTCATCCCGACGTGGGCCTGGCCGTGGTCTACGACCACCAGGGCCGGGTCTTCGCCTCCGCCGCCGACGCCGGCGAGCTGCAGGGCCTGCGCTACGATCCCCTGGCCACCCTGACGGAGCGGGCTCCGGAGCAGGGCCTGCGCCTGGCGGTCCACCCGATCCTCACCGAGGCTGGGCGCACCCAAGGCCAGGTCGCCCTGGGCCTGTCCCTGGCCGCCCGCCAGCACCTGACCCGAGCGCAGCTGCGGGGCTCCCTGGCCTGGGGCCTGCTGGCGCTGGCGCTGTCCATGGGCCTGGCCCTGGCCCTGGGCCGCGTGCTCACCACCCCCATCGCGCGCCTGACCTCCGCGGTGCAGGGCATCACCTCACGCCGTGAGCTGGACACCCGGGTCGAGGTGCGCACCCGCGACGAGGTGGGCCAGCTCACCGGGGCCTTCAACGAGATGATCGACGCTCTGGACCACGCGCTGGTGCGCAAGGAGGCCGCCGAGGCCGCCAACCAGGCCAAGAGCACCTTCCTGGCCAACATGTCCCACGAGATCCGAACCCCCATGAACGCGATCCTGGGCTACTCGCGCCTGCTGGCCGAGGCCCCGGGCCTCAGCGCCGACCAGCGCCGCAGCGTGCGCACCATCGACCAGGCCGGCGAGCACCTGCTCACCCTGATCAACGATGTGCTGGACATGTCCCGCATCGAGGCCGGGCGGGTGATCATCCGCCCCGCCCCCATGGACCCTCGCCGCCTGCTCGAGGAGCTGCGCGCCATGTTCCTGGAGCGGGCTCGCAACAAGGACCTGAGCTTCGAGCTCCAGCTGGATGCGACGCTCCCACCGGCCGTGCTGGCGGACCAGGCCCGCGTGCGCCAGATCCTGGTGAACCTGTTGGGCAACGCCATCAAGTTCACGACTCGAGGCAGCATCCGCCTGGGCGCCGACACCGCGGGCCAGCTCGTCCGGATGTGGGTCGAGGACACCGGCGCGGGCATCGACGCCGACGCCCTCGAGCGCATCTTCCAGCCCTTCGAGCAGACGGGCAAGGGCATGCGCATGGGTGGAACGGGCCTGGGCCTGGCCATCAGCCGCGAGTACGCCGAGCTGATGGGCGGAGAGCTGATGGTCCACAGCACCCCCGGCCGCGGCAGCCGCTTCGAGCTGCGGCTGCCGCTGGTGGAGGCGGAGCCCCCAGGCCCGCTGGTGCACGAGCCCCAAGGCCGGGTTGTGGGCCTGGCCGAGGGGCAGGGCCCGGTGACCGTGCTGGTGGTGGACGATCTCGAGACCAACCGCGACCTGGCCGCGCGGGTGCTGACGCCCGTGGGCTTCACCGTCGTCGAGGCCCGGAACGGAGCCGAAGGGCTCGAGGCCTTCGCCTCACACCGGCCCGCGGTGGTCCTGATGGACGTGGTGATGGAGGGCATGGACGGCATCCAGGCCACCCGCGCCATCCGGGCGCACCCCCTCGGTGGCGGAGCCGCCATCATCGCCGTGACCGCCAGCGCCCTCGAGGAAGAGGAGCAGGCCATCGTGGCTGCGGGAGCCAACGCCGTGGTCCACAAGCCCTACCGGGATTCACAGCTACTGGCCCCCATCGCTGAGCACGCAGGCCTGCGGTACCGCTATGCCGAGCCCCCCAGAGAGCGTTCCGCCGATCCCGAAGCGGTGGATCTGCACGACCTGCCCGACGAAGAGCGACAGGAGCTGGGCGAAGCGGCCCTGTCCGGGGACATGGACGAGCTGGGGGATCTGGTGGAGCGCATCGCTCTGGCCCGCCCCGATCAAGCCGCGCGGCTGCAGGCCCTGGTAGACTCCTATGCCTTCGAGCGCATCATCCAGCTGCTCGAGACCGGAGAGGAGGAAGCGTGAGCGCAAGAGAGCCGCCGCCGGCCACCATCCTGGTGGTGGACGACAACCCGGCCAACCTGGACATCCTCCGCGCTCTGCTGACCCGCCAGGGCTACAAGGTGCGGGCTGCGACCAGCGGGGAGCTGGCCATCCGCTCCGCCCGGGCCCGCCCTCCGGACATGATCCTGCTGGACGTCAACATGCCGGAGATGGACGGCTTCGAGACCTGCGCCCACCTCGTGGCGGACCCACTCCTCGAGCACGTGCCCATCCTCTTCGTCAGCGCCGAGGTCGACACCGAGAGCGTGGTCTACGGCCTGGCCCTGGGGGCGGTGGACTACCTCACCAAGCCGGTG
Organism: uncultured Enterobacterales bacterium; assembly: GCA_964532635.1. Lineage (GTDB taxonomy): Bacteria > Myxococcota_A > UBA796 > UBA796 > JAFGLY01 > CALDOK01. The sequence continues at coordinate 1,641 of CAZHIK010000484.1, read as the reverse complement.
CGCGCCGAGGAGCTGCGGGCACGGGTCGAGGCCCATCTGGCCCTGCGCCAGACGAGGCTCGAGCTGCAGCGCCAGAACGCCGAGCTCAAGCGCACCCAGGCCATGCTGGTGCAGTCCGAGAAGATGGCCGCCATCGGCGTGCTCACTGCGGGCATCGCCCACGAGCTGAACAACCCCATCAACTACCTTCGCTCGAGCGCCCACACCCTGCAGCGCCTGGTGGACGCCCTGAGCAGCTTCGGCGAAGCCGCTGAGGCCCTCGAGCTGCCCCCTGACAGCCCCACTCGAGCCAAGCTGGACGAGCTGTTGAAGCTCCACCGCGTGCAGCATGCAGCCCAGGGCGCCCGCGAATTGGCCAGCAACATCACCCTGGGCGCGGACCGCACCGCAGAGATCGTCCAGGGCCTGCGCAGCTTCTCCCGGCTGGACAAAGCCGAGCGGGAATCCGTGGACCTCCACCACTGCATCGACGCCACCCTGCTGCTGCTGCGTCACCGCACCAAGCATGGCCTGGAGATCGAGCGGGACTACGGCCAGCTGCCGGCCTGCCCCTGCTACCCCAGCAAGCTCAACCAGGTGCTGATGAACCTGCTGGTCAACGCCATCGACGCGGCGGAGACCCGCAGCGACGGAGGCAGGGTCAGCATTCGCACCCGAGTTGGCGAGCTCGAGGCCGCCCCCGCGGTGAGCATCCACATCGAAGACAACGGGCCGGGGATCCCGGAGGCTCAGCGCGAGCGCATCTTCGAGCCCTTCTACACCACCAAGCCCCAGGGCCGCGGCGTCGGCCTGGGACTCAGCATCAGCTACGGCATCGTCCAGGAGCACGGTGGGGCCATCCGCGTGGCAGCCAGCCCCGCCGGCGGTGCCAGCTTCGAGATCCTGCTGCCCTTGCACCCGCCAGAGGAACATCATGGCTGACAAGCCCACCGTGCTGTACGTCGACGACGAGCGCCCCAACCTCACCGCCTTCGCCTGGGAGTTCGAGCCCCACTACCGGGTGCTGGTGGCCGAGTCCGGTGAGCAGGCCCTCGAGCTGATGGAACAGCACCAGGTCCAGGTGGTCATCGCCGACCAGCGCATGCCGGGGATGCAGGGCACCGAGCTGCTGGCCCAGGTACGCGACAACCAGCCCGACACCGTGCGGATGATCCTCACCGGCTACTCGGACATCGACGCTGTCATCGACGCCATCAACCGCGGCGGGGTCTACCACTACTTCTCCAAGCCCTGGAAGGGCGCCGAGCTGCGCCTGACCATCGACCACGCCCTCGAAGCCATCCAGCTGGGCACCCAGGCCAGCGACGCCGAGCGACGCTTCCGCGAGACCTTCGAGCAGACCAACGTGGGCATTGGGCATGTCGACATCACCACCCGAAAGCTCAGGATGGTCAACCAGCGCCTGTGCGAGCTGACGGGCTATCCGCAAGCCGAACTGGTGGGCATGAGCCTGGCCGAGATCGCCCACCCGGACGAGATCGAGCACACCGCCGGGGTCATCCAACAGCTGGTGAGCGGCGAAATGGCGATGGCCATCGAGTACAAGCGCTGCCGGCGCCTCGACCACGGCTGGTTCTGGGTTCGGGTGAGCGCCTCGGTGGCCCGCTCGAACCAAGGAGAGCCCCTCTACGTCATCGCCGT
>CAZHIK010000483.1:0-7113 GCA_964532635.1 uncultured Enterobacterales bacterium | reverse complement strand
AGGCGGCCACCAGGGTGGTCACCGCCAGGCCGATGGCCGTGATGGCTACCACGAACAGCGCACCCACCCGGATCTCGAGGGCCTCGCTGGTGGCGGCACCTTCCGCCCGCAGCGCCATGGTGAGCGTGTGCAGCGCGTTCCCGAGCCGGGCCCGATCGCCCGCGCTCTGCGGAGGCTCCTTGGGATTCATCGCGACCAGCGCGCCCTGGATGCCACGGGTCACCCCGGGACCACAGCCGGCGGACACCAGGCGACCTGCCCGGCGCTCCAAGGTTTCAGCGGCGCCGGTCCACGCCTCCGTGGTGCCCTCGCCCAGATCTTCATCGCGGACCATCTCCACCTGCAGCAGGCCCACCGCATCCAGCACGCGCACCCGCTGACGCAGGGCCGCGCGCTCATCGCCGATGGCCACCAGCAACGTCGCCGTCCAAGCGCAGAAGCCCACCAGGACCACCGTAGCGACGGTCAGGGCGATGCGGTAGCGGAGGCTGCCTTCCATGCCGCCCATTCGACACCAGCGGCGCCACTTAGGCAAGTGCGGTTAGGCTGAACCCGCGAGCCCATCTCCAACGAGGAGGAGCGTATGCGGCGCAGGTTCTACCAGATCGCGGCCATGGTCCTGGCCCCCCTGATCGCCACCGGCTGCCCCGAGGACGACTCGGCCAACCCCGAGGGCGACACCGACACCGACACCGACGCCGACACCGACACCGACACCGACGCCGACACCGACGTCGACTACGGCGTCGTCGCCATCCGCTACCTGCTGTCGGGCTCGGTGACCAACGCGGCCACAGGAGCCCCTGTCCAGGGCATCGAGCTCGAGTTCCAAGGCTTCACCACCCAGTCCACCAAGGAAGGCGTCTGGTCCATCGACGCGGTCGGCGCGGACTATTGCGGTGAAGACTGCACCCTCGACGCCCGCGACGTCGATGGCGAGGAGCACGGCAACTTCGAGGAAACCCAGGTGGACCTCGACCCCACACAGACCACCCACGACGTCTTCGAGCAGTTCGACATCGCCGTCCCCATGAACCGCCTGGACAGCGAGGACACGGCCACGCCGGTGGAAGAGTGATGTAGGGGCGGGGTCTATCCCCGCCCGCTGCGCCGGCGGCCGACAAGCACAGGCACCGCCAGCAACCACAGCGCCCCCAGCCCGCCGCCCGCGGCGCAGCCGGCGCAGCCTTCGTCCTTGTCGTCGGGCTCGCCGGTGTCGTCAACGACGGGAGGGCTCGTGTCGCCGGTCTCTTGCCCGCAGGGGCTCTCGGTGTCGCCGGTGGCTCCGCAGTCAGAGTCCTCGTCGTCGGCCACGTCGTCGCAGTCGTTGTCGATGCCGTCGTCGCAGATCTCCTCGGCCCCGGGATTCACCGCCGGGTCGTCGTCGTCGCAGTCATCGCCGCCGACCTCCTCGGCATCGAAGCCGTCACCGTCCACGTCGGTCAGATCGCCGTCTGCGCAGTCGTTGTCCACCCCGTCGTAGGCGATCTCCTCGGCGTCGGGGTTCACCTCGACGGAGCTGTCGTCACAGTCGTCGCCTCCGGCCTCCTCGGCGTCGAAGCCGTCCTCGTCCACGTCGGTCAGATCGAAGCCGTCGCAGTCCTGGTCTACACCGTCGTAGGGGACCTCGGGTGCGTTGGGGTAGGCGTCGGGATCCTCGTCGTCGCAGTCCTCACCGCCGCACTCGAGGCGGTACACGCCGTCGCCGTCCTGGTCAGGCTCCATGCCGGTGTCGGGGCAGGTGGTGTCGCAGTCGTTGAGCCCGTCCTCGTCCTCGTCGCGGTAGTCCACATCCCCGTCGCAGTCGTCGTCCACCTTGTTGAAGCACAGCTCTCGAGCGCTGGGACTGACGGCGGGGTCGCTGTCGTCGCAGTCGTCCCCGCCCACCACGGTGGCCTCGTGGCCGTCGAGGTCCACATCCAGCAGGTCGTTACCGTCGCAGTCCTGGTCGATGCCGTCGTAGGCGACCTCGGTGGCGCCAGGGTGGATGGAGGCGTCGGCGTCGTCGCAGTCACCGTCGCTGACGTCGTAGCCGTCGCCGTCCTGATCGAAGTGCTCGTCGGTGTAGAACACGTGGATGCGGCCGGGATCGCTCAGGGCGCTGCCGCTGCTCGAGGTGGCATCGTACTTGTAGGCGGGCAGGACCAGGTCGGGATGACCACCACCGTCGAGATCACCGGCCCAGGCCAGTACATAGGGCAGCTCGGAGCTGGTGTCGCTGCCGTCGAAGATGGTGTCGGCTCCGCTCAAGCTGCCTCCGGCCGGGGCGGCCGAGCCCAGCACCAGGTAGGCCCGGCCCGCACCGGAGCCTCCGTCGTCCGCGCCGGTGGCACCGATGAGCAAGTCGTCGTGGCCGTCCTGGTCCACATCACCCACCCCTGTGGCCGAGCGCCCCGCGTAGTCCAGGGCGTCCTCGCCGGTCCAGACCGCGTCGGCGCCCGACAGGCTCATCTCGGCGGACCAGCGGGTCGCGGATCCCAGCACCAGGTAGACCGCGCCAGCATCACTGGCTCCCAGATCGCTCTTGTAGGCGGCCACCAGCATGTCGCCGTAGCCGTCGCCGTCCACATCTCCCGCGGTTCCCAGCACCAGGCCAGCGTAGTCACTGGCCGCTTCGCCCACCCAGCCCGCATCAGCGAAGCTCTCGACCGGCTGATCCGAGGCCCAGCCCGTGCTGCGGCCGTAGATGACGTAGGCCTTGCCCGCGTTGGAGAGAGTGGAACCCGAAGCGTCGATGTGGTCGTAGCAGTAGGCGCCCACGGCCAGGTCGGCCAGGCCGTCGCCGTCGAGATCCCCCCCAGCCCCCACCGAACGCCCCAGGTAGTCGCTCTCTGCGGACCCGGTGAAGCTGGCATCGGCCGCCGCGATGCTGGCCTCGCCGGACTCCCGGGTGGTGGAGCCCAGGATCAGGTAGGCCTCGCCGCCCTTGTAGTGCACCGAGCTGTTCCAGCAGCCGCCGATGAGCATGTCGCCCAGGCCGTCACCGTCCACGTCCCCCAGGCCCGCCACCGCGCGCCCCACGCGGTCGTTCTCGTCCTCGCCCAGCCACCAGGCGTCGGCCGTGGACAGGGAGACGTCGAGGCCCCAGCTGGCCGCGGCCTCGCCGTAGACCAGGTACTGGATGCCCGCGTCGGAGCCCATCTCGTAGTTGGAGTAGGCTCCGATGGCGATCTCGTCGTAGCCGTCGCCGTCCATGTCCGGGACCAGGCCCAGCTCCAGGCTGGTGTACTCGGCGAGCGCCGTGCCCACCCAGCTGGCGTCGGCAGAGTACAGACCGGTGTCCCCGGACCAGCGCGTGGCACCGCCGAGCAGCAGGTAGCTCTCGCCCGTGCCCGAGTACCCACCGTCGTCGCTTCCGTACGCCCCGATCAGCAGATCCGGGTAGCCGTCGCCGTTGACGTCGCAGTTTCCCGCGATCGTTCGCCCCGCGTAGTCGCCGCTGGTCTCCCCCGTCCAGGTAGCGTCGGCATCGGTGTCGACCATGGACGAGGGCAGGTCCGCGAGGGCCGGCGCGGCCCAACAGCTGACTGTCAAAAGGACGCCGAACGTGCAGGATGGCCGCGACATGGGTACACCTCCTAAACAGGCCCTAATGTATGCTGCGCAGAGTCGTCGCCAGCTGGTTGGAAGGAAGGCCCATGGAAGTCATGATCTTCGGTGCTCGCGGGAGCCACTGTGTCAGCGGGCAGGACTTCGTCAAGTACGGGGGCCTGACCACCTGCGTGGCCATCAAGACCAAGAAGTTCTGGATCATCTTCGACGCGGGCATGGGCCTGGTCGAGGCGGGCCGGCGCATCGTCGCCGATCCCGATGGCATCACGGACATCTTCATCTTCCTGTCCCACCTGCACAACGACCACATCGAAGGCATCAACTTCTTCCCGCCCCTGTACATGGGCAACTTCAACATCCACATCTCGGGCTTCGGCGAGTCCAGCCAGGTGCTGCTGGAGCGCATCTCCACCACCTTCTCGCCGCCCTACTTCCCGCTGGCGCTGGGCGAGCTCAAGTCCCAGCTCGAGACCACGGTCATCGGTGAAGACGAGGTGATCGTCTTCGACGACGAAGAAGGCAGCTGGATTCTCCGCAACGTCTTCCGGGACCCCTTCGCCAAGGGCAACTTCTCGGTCTCCAACTGGTACCACCCGTCCCACCCCCGCGACGGCGTGCTGCTGTTCAAGCTCAACTACGAAGGCAAGGTGGTCATCTTCGCCACCGACGTCGAGCTGTACGGCAACGGCCAGGACCGCCGCTGCGAGCGCCTCTGCGCGGGCGCCGACGTGGTGATCATGGACGCCACCTACACCGACGAGCAGTACTTCAACCCCGACTACGTGGTCCAGGGCTACGGCCACAGCTACCACAGCGCCGTCATGGGCCTGGCCGAGCGCGTGGGCGTCAAGAAGCTCCGCTTCCACCACCACGACCCCTCCGCCACCGACGCCCAGCTCGACGAGGTGGACGCGAAGCTCAAAGCCATCAACCCCGAGTGGGGTGTGGCCTACGCCGGCGAGACCATCGAGCTGTAGCGCTCAGTCGCACTGCTCGAGCGCCCTCCAGGGCACCGCGACCACCGCGCCGTCCAGGGTCCAGGCCAGCAGGGCCCGGGCCATAGCTCGATCTTCGCGGTGTTCCACCACGATGCGATGGCGCCCCTCGGACAGCCGGGGTCCGGTGACCATGGCCCAGGCGCGGTGGGTGTCGTTGTGCAGGTAGGGCTCGCCATCGACCAGGATGCGCATCCCGTCGTCGCTTCCGGACACCAGCGCCGTGGCCCTGGGGAGGTCGATGCAGCCCTGCCAGCGCACCGAGAAGCCGTCAGCCGGTAGGCCGGGGGCCGGAGCGCAGCCCTGCCAGTGGAAGTTGATCTCGGGATCGACGCGCTCCACGGGCTGACCGGAGAAGTCGGGCGTGGGATAGTACCTGGCCAGCAGACCGTTGGCGCGGGCGGGCACGCCGTCGTCCAGGTCCTCGTACAGCGCCAGCTCCTTCCAGGAGGCCAGCGCCACCGCGCCGCGGAAGCGGTAGTCACCGCTGTAGCTGAGCTTCTCGTACAGCGCTCTCTGCATGGGGACGATGGCCATCCCTTGCGCACCCTGCTCCGCCGTCAACAACACGAATCGAGGCCGCTGGCCGAGCAGATACTCGGCAGCGGAGCAGTCATCCCGCTGGTGTAGCCTGGCCAGCTCGGAGTCCACCAGGCCCAGGGTGTCGACGATGCGCAGGCCCGAGTACCAGCCCACCGCGCCCACCTCGTTGACCAACACCGCATCGCCCGGCTGTCCCAGGGCTGCCAGTTCCTGGCCCAGCTGCGCGTGGACTCGGGAGTGCAGCGCCGGATTGAAGCTCACGCCAGCTCGGAGGTCCCCGATGCCATCGACCGCACGGCGGGCCGAGGTGAGCGCCAGCGCCGCGCCCACCAGCAGCACGGCCCAACCCAGGCGGCTCCCGGCGCGCTGACGCGCCCAGTCGAGCCCCATCACCGCCAGCAGTAACAACCAGGGCACCGCCGGCATCCAGAAGCGCCCAAAAGCCATCCAGTCGCCGCCGGTATAGAGGCAGAAGGCCGCCGTGGTGGCCGCGGCCGCCACCACGAGCAGCCCCCCGGGGCGCCTCGAGGCCGCCCAGGCCCCCAGCAGCACCAGCGGTGCCACCCAAGCGCAGCCCAGTACGAAGTCGAAGCTGTGGACGGTGTAGTGCCAGGTGGGGGCCAGGTTGCCCGCAACGAAGCCCGGGGAGAGCCCCGGGGTGCCGATCTTGGCGTAGAAGGTCATGGGCAGGGGCAGGCCGTAGAGCCACAGGCGCAGGGCCAGCCAGCCAACCAAGGCGCCGAGGGGCCAGCCCAGGTGCAGAAAGCGCAGCCGGCCCAGATCGCGCATCCTCCACAGGCCCAAGGCGAGCAGGGGCAGGTAGAGCAGCCCCTCGGGCCGCCCCAACACCACGGCCGCCGCCGCCAGGCCCGCCAGGACCGGTCGCCCGGCCAGGGACGCCATCACCAGCAGCACGATGCTGAGGGTGAAGCTCACCGTCTCCATCCCTGAGGCCGCGTAGTAGGCCAGGCCCGGCTGAACCGCGAGCCAGATCCCGAGCATGGCCAGCCCCGCGGGCCCCAGCCAGCCCTGGCGCCGGACCAGCAGCGATGTGGCCAGCAGGACGGCCACCGCCGCCGCCAAGCCCAGGGCCTTGGCGGTGAAGACGCCCGGTGCGCCCACCACCATCAGGCCCGCTAGCAGCAGGGTCCAGAGGGGGTTCGAGAAGCCCTCGACCCACTCCCCCGCCTCGAACACCAGCCCGTGCCCACTCGCCAGGTTGTGGGCGTAGCGCAGGGAGATGAAGGCGTCGTCGGTGGTGTTGGGCCAGGAGTACAGACCCAGCAGCAGCGCCACAACGGCACAGGCCCCGAGGAGCAGCAAGGTACGCCGCTCCCGGGGCCTGGCCGGAGTGGAGCTCATCCCAGGCAGGGGATCAGCGCTCGACGACCATCGACACGCCCATGCCGCCGCCCACGCACAGCGTGGCCAGGCCGAGCTTGCCGTCGCGCTTGATCAGCTCGTGGACCAGGGTGGTCAGGATGCGGGTGCCCGAGGCGCCGATGGGGTGGCCCAGCGCGATGGCGCCACCGTTGACGTTGGTGATGTCCATGGGCATCTCGAGCTCGCGGGCCACGGCCAGGGACTGGGCCGCGAAGGCTTCGTTGGCCTCGATCAGGTCCATGTCGCCCAGGCCCAGACCGGCGATGCGCAGGGCCTTGCGGGTGGCGGGCACCGGGCCCACGCCCATGATCTTGGGCTCGACGCCAGCGGTGGCGTAGGAGCGGATGGTGCACAGGGGCTCGATACCGAGCTCGGCAGCGCGGGCCGCGGACATGACCACCGCCGCAGCGGCGCCGTCGTTGATGCCCGAGGCGTTGCCGGCGGTGACAGTGCCGGTGCGGGAGAAGGCGGGGCGCAGCTTGCCCAGGCCTTCGACGGTGGCGCCGAAGCGGGGGTACTCGTCGGTGTCGAAGACGGTGACCTTGCCACGGCGGCCCTTGATCTCCACGGGCACGATCTCATCGACGAAGCGGCCGGACGTGATGGCGGCCTCCGCCTTGTTCTGGCTGGCCACGGCGAA
>CAZHIK010000482.1:0-7120 GCA_964532635.1 uncultured Enterobacterales bacterium | reverse complement strand
ATGGCGCTCAGGCGCGCACCGTCGGTGCCGCCGCGGATCGACAGCAGGCGGGCTTCGATGCCGGTCATGTTCACGGCCTTCATGGCGAAGGGGATGGCCCGGGGCTCCTTGTCCAGGTGGTAGATCATGTTGCGGTATTGCTCCTTGATCTGCACCTCGATCTTGCAGCCCTCGAACTCGCGCTGCAGGCTCTCGGCAAGCAGCATGAGGAAGGCCTCGAGGCGCTCGAGGCCTTCCACCGTGAAGTCGCGCACGATGTAGGTGATGGTGGCATTCGAGGTGTTGGCCACCAGGTGTACGGGGTGGAGGTAGCCTTCACGGCCTTCTGTCCACTCGGGGGAGAGGCCCTGGGGGATGCACTCGATAAAGCGCGCGGCCACGCGGGCGGCGTTGATCATCTTCTTCTTGGCGTAGCCGGGGTGGACGTCGCGGCCGGTGATCTTGACGACGGCGCCGTCGGCCGAGAAGGTCTCGTTCTCGACCTCGCCCATGGTGGAGCCGTCGAAGGTGTAGGCCACATCGGCGCCGAAGCCTTCGACGTCGAAGTGGGCGGTGCCCATGCCGACCTCTTCGTCCGGGGTGAAGCCCAGGCGGATGGTGGGGTGGGGCAGCTGGGGCTGCTCCATCATCATGGCCACGGCCTCGAGGATCTCCGCCAGGCCGGCCTTGTCGTCGGCGCCCAGCAGGGTGGTGCCGCTGGCGGTGATGATCTCTTCTCCCACGAACCTGGCCAGCTCGGGGTTCTCTTCGACCCGGATGACGACCTCGGGGTCGTCGGGCAGGGCGATGTCCTTGCCGTCGTAGATGTGGACGATGGGCTTCACATCCTTGCCGGATACGCCCGGGTAGGTGTCGTAGTGGGCCAGCAGGCCGACCACGGGCTTGTCCTCGTAGCCGGGGGTGGCGGGCAGGGTGGCGGTGACGTAGCCGTGCTCGTCGAGCTGCACATCGGTCAGCCCCATGGCCGCGATGTCGTCCCGCAGGATGGCGGCGAACTCGAGCTGCTGGGGGGTGCTGGGATAGCGGTCCTCGACGCCGTCTTCGGACTGGGACCAGATCTTCACGTACCGGAAAAAGCGGCTCTTGAGGCGCTCGGTGTTCACCTTCATCGGGGGCTCCAGGGCAGGGGAGGGGTGGTGGCCTCCCTAACACGGCCCAGGTGCCGAACGGCCTAGAACTCCACGGAGATCTTGTTGGTGATCGAGGTGTCCGTGGGCACCAGCGGCGGCTCGCCGTCGATGAGCAGGACGGGGTCGGAGTCGTGGCGCATGGTGAAGGCGATGCCCAGGGAGAAGTGCTCGCCCAGTCCCACGCTCAGGGAGCTCTCGTTGAGCAGCCGATAGTCCACGAAGTCGCTGATGCGCGGCTGGGCGTAGGTGGTGGAGCTGAGGGTGAGCCCGTCTGCCGGTTCGAGGGCGAAGCTGATGTACGAGGTCCAGCGGTGGGCCAGGGTGGTGGGGTCTTCGGCCACCATGTCCGGGTCCTGGCTCTCGTACTCGAGCATGTAGCCGGTGCCGATGTGCAGGTTGGCCTTGTCGCCCTCGTACAGCTCGAAGCGGGCCCCCGCGCCACCCAGGCTGCGCAGGTCCATGCGCAGGAACTCGTCGTACTGCAGCTGGGTGAACAGCTCGCCAGCCACCCGGTCCGTGAAGCCGTAGTTGTAGCGCAGGGCTCCCAGCAGCTTGTTGCTGTAGCGGGCGTCGCTCTCCCAGAGGGTGCCGGAGGGGCTCTCCAGGCGGTCGTCGCCGGTGCGCTTGGAGGCGTACTTGCCAGAGACCACGGCCAGCAGCAGGTGCTTCCCGCTCCTGAAGCCGCCTGTGCCGCCCAGGCCGGTCTCGAAGTAGTCCACGTTGCCGGTCTTGGCGGTGACGCTGAGGGAGACGCTGCCGGCGGCGCCGTCTTCCTCCAGGGCCATGCGGTACTTCTCGATGTTGACGGTGGCCAAGGCCCGGGGCGCCGCGACGGCGGCCCAGATCATGGCGAGAGCGGGGACGAGGTGGGTGCGGTTCATGGGCCGCCAGATACCCCCTGCGCGCGCTTTTGCAAGCCGCACCGAAGTCCCTGAATCCGGCGGGCACGCCTTCGTGTCCGCTGCGTGCTCCCGATGGGGTAGCATCTTGGCTCACCCGCAATGAGGGAGCGCATGAGCGCGCGCCGCGGCCCTGCCACGCACCGAGCCCCCGAGGTGGAGCTGCGCGTTCCCTGGTACTCGATCCGCTTCCAGATCAGCCTGCTGCTTTTGCTGTCGGCCCTCAACGGCATCGTTGTGGTGGCCTACACCGTGGTCCTGGTCACCACGCGCACGGGCCTCGAGGGGGGCGAGGGCTCCCACGTGGCCTCGGCCCTGGTGGGCGAGCTGACCCCCCTGCACCGCGCCCTGGTGGAGGGGGAGGTCACCCCCGAGGACATGGAGCCCACCTTGAGCCAGCTGGGGGGGCTGCTGCTGGACAAGGGTGAGGAGGGGAGCGAAGCCCTGTCGGCCCTGGGGAGCTACCGGGACGCGGTGCTCCCGGCCATCCTGGGAATCGAGGCCGGACGCACCGACTCGGCGGACCGTCTCGACATCGCGTTCCACCGCCTGTTCGGAGCGGTGCACCTGATGGAGGAGCAGTCCGACGCACCGGATCTCCAGGCGCGCGATCGATGGATGGTGGGTGCGCTGCTGCTGTGGGTGGTGGCCGTGGCCGGGGTCACGGTGGCCAGCTCGTTCCGCCTACGGAGGGTGCTGTCGAGCCCCCTCTCCACCCTCTCCCAGGCCGCCATGACCGTGGCCCGAGGTCAGCTCGACTCACCCATCCCCACCGAGGGGGTGGCCGAGGAGTTCCACCATCTCGGCCAGGCCCTGGAGACCATGCGGCGGGAGCTGGTGCACTCCATCGCGCAGCTGGACCACCAGAACGTGGTGGTCAAGTCCATGCTCGACGCCCTGAGCGACGGTGTGCTGCTGCTGGATCGCTCACGGCACGTGCTCGAGTACAACCCGGCCGCTGAGCGCCACCTGCGGGGCATCGCCCCACCCGCGTTGTCGCGGGCCCGGCGGCTCCCTGTGGCCGAGCTGATGCCCGGCCTGGATCGCGAGCTGTTCATGCGCAGCGGCGGCGAGCCCGTGCAGCTGCACTTCGAGCTCGACGGAGGCATCGACCGCTACCTCGAGGTCAGCCTCGAGACCCTCGAGGGCAAGGGCCACGACCTCGAGCGGGCCTTTGTGATGGTGGTCAGAGACGTCACTCGCAGCGTGGAGGTCGACAAGCTGCAGCGCAGCTTCCTGTCGGTGGTCACCCACGAGCTCAAGACGCCTCTGACGGTGATCGATGGCTACGTCCGGCTGCTCCAGATGGGCAAGGGTGGTGATCTGTCGCCCAAGCAGGCCGACATGCTGGTCAAGATCCGTGGCCAGGCCGAGGTGCTGAAGCTGATGGTCCAGGACCTGCTGGACACCACTCGCCTCGAGGGTGGACACCTGAAGCTGGACCGCCAGGCGGTCACCGTCACACGGGTGGTCCAGAAGGTGGTGGAGGCCCTGCGACCTCAGGCCATGTCCCAGCGGCTGAACCTGGTCACCGCCACCGGCGAGGGGGCCGATGCCCTGGCGCTGGTGGACGAGTTCCGCCTGGAGCAGGTGGTGGGCAACCTGCTGCGCAACGCCTTCAAGTTCACCGAGCCCGGTGGGCGCATCGAGGTGGGCGTGGAGCGGGTGGGCGACCAGCTGCTGTTGTGGGTCGAGGACACCGGGCGCGGCATCCCCGAGGCCGCGCTGCCTCGCCTGTTCGAGAAGTTCTACCAGGTCGAGGCGGCCGACACTCGCAAGGCCGGCGGGGCCGGCCTGGGCCTGTACATCTGTGATCAGCTCGTGCGCGCCATGGACGGCCGCATCGGGGTGCGCTCCACGGTGGACGAGGGCAGCTGCTTCACGCTGTCCTTCCCCGTCGTCGAGCCCGACCCCGAGCCGAGCGAGGAGAGGAGCACCACATGATCGGACAGCGCCGAATCGGCGAGATTCTGCTCGACAAGGGCCTGCTCGAGGCCAAGCTGCGCGAGGCCCTGCAGGTCCAGCAGCTGATGCCGGGTACCCGACTGGGTGTGGCCCTGGTGCGCATCGGCGCGGTGACCGAGGACGACATCGCCGAGGCCCTGGCCCAGCAGATGGAGCTGGGGACTGTTGATCTGGCCCACGAGCGGGTGGATCCCCGCGTGGTCTGGATGCTCGATCGAGCCACCGCCGATCGCCGTGGTGCCTTGCCCTACCAGCGCCGTCCGGACGGCACCATCCTGGTGGCCTGCGCCGATCCCCGTGATGACGAGGGGCTGCAGGAGATCCGGTTCCGGCTCAAGGCCAACCTCGAGCTGCGGGTGACCACCCCGGCGCAGCTGCGCCTGGCCATCGAGCGGCACTACGGCCTCGAGTCGGTTGCGGAGCGCATGCTGCAGGGCGTCGATCCCTCCCTGCGGCGCATGGTGGTGGCCCCCACCTGCCTCGAGCTGGACGCTCGGGCCATCTCGGAGCACCTGCGCGCGGGAAAGGCCCACCTGTACGTCGAGCTGGTCAACCTGCTGCTGATCAACGCCATCGAGCGCCGTGCCTCGGACATCCACCTCGAGCCGCAGCACGACGGCATCCGGGTGCGGCTGCGCATCGACGGGCTGCTGCGGGAGGTGCTCCGCCTGCCCCAGTGGACCCAGGCCTCCCTGGTGAGCCGGATCAAGGTGCTCGGCAGCATGAACGTAGCCGAGCGACGTCGTCCTCAGGACGGCAAGGCCTCCGTGCGCCTGGGCCGGAGAAACCTGGACCTGCGCATCGCTACCATGCCGAGTCAGTACGGCGAGAACATGGTGATCCGGCTGTTGGATCCACTCATCCTCACCAAGGACTTCGGGGACCTCGGCTGGCGCCCCGACCTGCTGCGCACCTGGTACCGCCTGCTCACCGCCCCCCGCGGCACCATGCTGGTGGTTGGGCCCACCGGCTCGGGAAAGTCCACCACGCTGTACGCCTCCATCCAGCGGCTCAACACCGAAGGGACCTCCATCGTCACCATCGAGGACCCCATCGAGTACACCCTGCCAGGCATCACCCAGGTACAGGTCAACGAGAAGGCCGGGGTCACCTTCGCCAAGAGCATCCGCGCCCTGCTGCGCCAGGATCCCAACGTGGTGGTCATCGGTGAGATCCGCGACGAGGAGACCGCCCAGGCCGCGCTGCAGGCGGCGACCACGGGCCACCTGGTGCTCACCACCCTGCACACGGACAACGCCGTGGCCGCCATCACCCGCCTGCTGGATCTCGGGGTGCCCCGCTACCTGCTGGGTACGGCCCTGAGCGGCGTGGTCTCCCAGCGCCTGGTGCGCATGGTCTGCCCTGACTGTGGCATCCGGGCACCGGTCACCCCCGAGGACTGGACCCGGCTGGGGTTGCCGGCGGCCGATCTGGGACCCAAGGCCGTGCGCGTGGGTTCGGGCTGCCCCCGCTGCCAGTACCTGGGCTACGAGGGCCGCGTGGGCATCTACGAGATGCTCGCCTTCGGTCCCGAGCTGTCCCAGCTCATCCAGGGCGGCTGCTCGGAGGCCGAGCTGTGGGACGCCGCCGTGGAGCAGGGCCTCAAGACCTTGCTGCAGGACGCCATCGAGAAGGTCATGGCCGGAGTCACCACCCTCGAGGAGGTGGCTCGGGTGGTATCGGTGAACGACTACCCCCGGGCGGCGCTGCAGTCCGCCCTGGCCAACCTGGGCCTGAAGGCCGCGCCGGCCCCGGTGCGTCGTCCGCGGGTCGAGCCCCAGGAGGTCGGGGAGATCGAGGAGATCAGCGAGAGCGCCCTCGAGGAGCTCGAGCCCATCCACCTCGAGCCCATCGGCGATGAGGACAGCCCCAGCGACGCGCTCCCGAGCCCCGCCCACGCGCGGGACCGTCCCCTGGTGCTGGTGGTGGACGATGCCCAGGAGATCCTCCAGTTGGTCAGCATGGCCCTCGAGGACGACTACGAGATCCACACCGCCGAAGACGGCCTCGAAGGGCTGGCCAGCGTGGATCGGTTGCGTCCCGACCTGGTGGTGCTGGACGTGATGATGCCGCGCATGAGCGGCTACGAGGTCTGCGGAGCCCTCAAAGAGAAGGCCGAGACCCGGGACATCCCGGTGCTCATGCTCAGCGCCCGTGGAGAGAAGGCCCACGTCAAGAAGGGCTTCTACGCCGGGGCCGATGACTACCTGCCCAAGCCCTTCGACCCCGAGGAGCTGTTGTTGAGAACCCGGGCACTCTTACGACGCTCGGGCTGGGCCTTCTGAGCGTTCCGGTTAAGCACATCCTCCATGCTCGAAGCAGGAGGATCAGGTGAGCACGAGCCGGACCAGCCCATTCCTTTCCGTAGGCAAGGTGGCGCGCATGTGCGGGGTCTCCAACCGCACGGTGCTCAACTGGATCAGCCAGGGCAAGATCGAGGCCCACGCCTTGCCGTCGGGGCACTTCCGTGTCCACGTCGACGAGGTGCGCTCCTTCATGCAGGCCAACGACATGGAGCTGCCGGCGCGCATCAGCGAAGCGGCAGCCCTGCGGGAGACCCTGTGCTGGGTGCGCCGAGATCTCACCAAGGGTCACGACTGCGCCCGCTGTCAGGTGCTCGCCAGCCAGGCCTGGCACTGCTTCGTGGCCCGAGCCCGACACGGTGACGACGCGGTGGGTTGCGACAGCCCCTGCTCGTCCTGTCGCTACTTCAAGACCGTCGTGCGGCCCATCGGTGCCAGCCTCGAGCTCGACGCCACCGCCTGCGCTGTCAGCCGCGGTGGCATCATCCTGGGCGCCAACAGCCAGCTGGGCGCGCTGGTCCAGCGCTCGCCCTCCGATCTGGTGGGCCAGGCCTGGTCCCATCTGGTGCAGCTCGATCCAATGGATCCGCTGCTCTTCTCCTCCCAGGATCCCTCGTCTGTGGCGGCCACGAGGATCCGTCGGGCCGAGGGCCAGTTGGTGCGCAAGCGTGGCCTCGCGCAGTCTGCGGTCTTCCTCGTGGCGCCCTTCCCCCGCATGTGGGGGGCGCTGATGGTGCGGATCGAGGTCTCCTAGTGACCCAGGACGCGCCGGGCGGGCCCATCGGTCCTGGCTCGGTCCTCGGCCAGTACCGTGTGCTCCGCT